>CAMOWH010000023.1:0-23617 GCA_946628315.1 uncultured Prevotella sp. | reverse complement strand
TATGTGTTCCCCGCCGGGCAGAAGCTGGGCTGGCACCATCATCCCGTGATGAACTACGGCATACTGGTGCAGGGCGAGCTGACCATCATCGGACAGGACGGAAAGGAGAAGACCGTCCATGAGGGCGAGCCCGTCGTGGAAATGGTGAACACCATCCACCACGGCGAGAACCGCGGCTCGAAGCCCGTCATCCTCTATATGTTCTACCTCTCACAGAAAGACCTGCCACTGGCCGTCCAGCATCCAGAGATTCCGCTGGAGTAAGAGAGAGGACTACTCATATAATTTAGGGCTCAGTCCGAAAAGCAGGGTGATAATAACACGAAAAGACCAGCCCCTGCTATCGCTTAGATGGCCTTTAAGAAATAATGTTCCAAGCCTTAAAACATTTCATTCCACGGCTTGGAACATTTTCTGGAGTACATTCTAAAATACTTGTGCCGCGAGCGGGACTCGAACCCGCACAGCCTTTATGGCCAAGGGATTTTAAGTCCCTCGTGTCTACCATTCCACCATCGCGGCGACCTTAGCGGCTGCAAAGTTAGGAAAAATTTACCTTACAACCAAATTTTTTCTTATCTTTTATCGTTTAGTTCCTGCAAAGAGGTAGCCATAAGGGCCTGTTGTCGTAGCCAGGTATTTCTCCAGCCCCACGTCGCCCTCTTTTCCGTTCTGGATGATTCCTCCATTGTTCAGGTCATACTTCTTACCACACTTTCCACAGGTAGCAATGCCATCGGAGCCCATAGAAACAGCGAACTTGGGATTCAAGTAATTGTTCTCCTTGCGCACGCAGTTTGGACATTGTACGTCATAAGCCACAAAACCACCATTAGGCGTCTGATTGAAGGTTTGAAAACCAACAATAATACCATTGTTGAGTCCCAGCACCTGGTTAGCTAACCGTTCTTGTTCCGTCTTGGGCTTTTGCGACTTCATGTTCTGATTGTTCTCAAAAACATAAAAGGAGCCTGACTCATAGATGCGACAGTACACTCCTCGCGATGCCACATTCATGGCCGTAGCCAATGTAGCATCCTGGTGAATGGCATTGTCGTAACCAAAGCGGCAGGGCCACGTAGAATATTCCCCTTCCGCCTGACAGGCTAAAAGCAGAAAGGTAAAAAGGTAAAAGGGTAAAAGCCGTTTCATCTTTTCTATTCTTGTACTTTCAACAGCTGTTTCTCTGCTTCCAGAACACGTTTGAAGCCAAAACCACCGTAAACCCGACCCATCAGAGCTGCAATACGGTCGTTGCAGAGATTGCCTATAGAGCCCTCGTGGGTATGGTGGATATTCTTGTCAGGACGGAACGCTCCTGCCTCGATGTCGAGACCCACCTTCTTGTAGGCGTCACGGAAAGGCATACCTGCAGCAGCCAGGCGGTTGACCTCTTCGACGGAGAACATGGGGTCGTACATAGGGTTGTCCAGAATATCCTCGCGTACCTCTATTTTATTAATAATGTATGCTGCCATCTGCAGACAGTCTTTCAGTTCGTCGAAGGCAGGCAAGAAGACTTCCTTGATAATCTGGAGGTCACGGAAGTAACCCACGGGCAGATTGTTCATGATGAGTGTCACCTGCTGGGGCAACGCCTGAATCTTATTACATTTTGCACGAATCAGTTCAAAAACATCCGGATTCTTCTTGTGCGGCATGATGCTGGAGCCTGTAGTACACTCCTTAGGCAGACGGACGAAAGAGAAATTCTGCGAATTGAACAGGCAAGCATCAAAGGCCAGTTTGGCCAGCGTACCTGCAATGGTAGCCAATGCAAAACCTACATTTCGCTCCATTTTACCGCGCCCCATCTGGGCATATACCACATTATAGTCCATCGAGTCGAAGCCCAGCAGGTCGGTAGTCATCTGCCGATTCAGGGGGAACGAACTGCCATAACCGGCAGCAGAGCCCAACGGGTTGCGATTGGTCATCTTGTAGGCAGCCTGCAGAAACAGCATGTCGTCCGTCAACGACTCGGCATAGGCACCGAACCAAAGACCGAAGCTGCTGGGCATAGCCACCTGCAAGTGGGTATAGCCAGGCATCAGCACCTGCTTGTATTGCTCACTTTTCTGGATGAGTTCGTCGAAAAGCACCTTCACAGCCTCTGCCACCTCCATCAACTTGTGACGCGTAAAGAGCTTCAGGTCTACCAGGACCTGATCGTTGCGCGAACGGCCTGAATGAATCTTCTTGCCCATATCACCCAACTTGCGCGTCAGCATGAGCTCCACCTGCGAGTGAACATCCTCGACGCCCTCTTCAATCACGAATTCACCGCGTTCACATATCTGGTAGATATTCTTCAGTTCTGCCAACAACAGGGGCAGTTCATCGCTGCCAATCAGTCCGATAGACTCCAGCATCGTGATATGAGCCATAGAACCCAGCACGTCGTAAGGAGCCAGATAGAGATCCATCTCACGGTCACGCCCCACGGTGAAACGCTCGATTTCAGCGTTCACCTCGAAATTCTTTTCCCAAAGTTTGTTTGCCATATTTGTTTCGATATTTCGATGTTTCGAGAATTCGACATTTTGATGTTTCGAAGATTCGAAGATTCGATATTCCGATGTTGTTTTATTTAAACGGGATTTGTGACAGTGCATCAGCTATTTTCTCCACACCGTCCTGCAGAGGGCCGCTGACCATTCCCTTCAGCATGAAAGGGATATCGGCCTTGACGGTGACCTTCATCTTGCTCTCCGTCTCTGTGACGGGCAGAACTTGAATCCACAGATTGAAGGGCATGGGCGACTGCTCTGTCTCGAACTTCACACACTTATTCTCTTCACGCTCGATAATGCGTAATTTAATGGTTCCAACGGGAGGTACACTGACCTCAACGGAGTCGCTGTCGAACTTAAAACTGTCCAATTTATCCTCAGGCACCCGGTCACGAACACGCTCCAGATTGCTCAGGTCGCTGATATTGCGATAGACATCCTCCACGGGATAGGCTATCTGCTTTACACTACTTTCAAACTTAGTCATCTATGTAATTGTTACTGGCGCCACTCTGACGGATTCTTGCGCCACTCGTTCAACACTTCTATTTCCTCGGGCTTGATATAGCCCGTCTTGGCAGCCTGCTCCAACACAGCAGCATAGTTGCTCAGGGTGACGAGCTTGACACCGGCCTCACGGAAAGCCTCCTCAGCTACGGGGAATCCGTAGGTAAACGAGGCGACCATACCCACTACTTCGACGCCATACTGACGAAGTGCCTCGACAGCCTTCAGACTGCTGCCACCCGTAGAAATCAAGTCTTCGACAACAACCACCTTGGCTCCTTGCTTCAGTTCACCTTCCACCTGGTTGCCCATACCGTGATCTTTGGGCTTCGGACGCACATAGGCATAGGGCAATCCCAACTCGTCGGCCACCAATGCACCTTGAGCGATTGCCCCCGTAGCGACACCAGCAACAGCCTCAGCCTCAGGGAATTGTTCCTGAATAGCATGACACAACTCCAGTTTGACAAAAGAGCGCACATCGGCATAGCCCAATGTCTTACGATTGTCAGTATAGATGGGCGACTTCCACCCCGAAGCCCATGTAAAAGGCTCATTGGGTTGCAACTTGATGGCTTTGATATCCATCAGTTTCTGAGCAAAAAGATGCTTGATTGATTCCATTTCTTTCTATTGATTGATTGTTAATTTGCCCGCAAAGTTACAAAGAAGTAAGTAAAAAGCCAAATTTTCCTTCAATTCATTTGCTTTATTGGACAAAAAAGCGTACTTTTGCAAATCAATAAGTATAAAAACTAACAAAAAGACAATATATGACAAAGAAATTACTATTAGGCGACGAAGCCATTGCACTGGGAGCCATACACGCTGGACTGAGCGGTGTATACGCCTACCCCGGCACGCCGTCAACGGAAATCACAGAGTTCATTCAAGGCAACCAACTGGCAAAGGAGCGTGGCATCCACAGCCGCTGGTCGACCAACGAGAAAACGGCCATGGAGGCTGCCCTGGGTATGTCGTTCATGGGTAAACGTGCATTGGTGTGCATGAAGCACGTAGGACTGAACGTCTGCGCTGACCCGTTTGTCAATAGTGGCATGACAGGCGTCAATGGCGGTGTCATCGTACTGGTGGCCGACGACCCCTCGATGCACTCTTCACAGGACGAACAGGACTCACGCTTCTACGGAAAGTTTGCGCTGATTCCGACCTTCGAACCCAGCAACCAACAAGAAGCATACGACATGATGGAGCAAGCTTTCAGCTATTCCGAAAGCATCTGTCTGCCCGTGCTGATGCGTGTCACCACCCGTATGGCCCACTCACGTGCTGTGGTGCAGTGTGCTGACGAGCCCCGTCAGCAAAATGCCCTCAACTATAATGCCGAAGCCAAGAACTGGGTGCTGCTGCCTGCCAATGCCCGCAAGCGTAATGACATTGTCACCGCCCAACAGGCCCAATTGGAGCAAGATGCCGTCAATTCCATATATAATAAATATGTAGAAGGCAGCAACAAGAAACTGGGCATACTGGCCAGCGGCATTGGCTACAACTACGTCACAGAGTGTTTCCCCGACGGATGTCCCTATCCCATTCTGAAGATTTCGCAGTATCCCCTGCCCAAACAGTTAGTGCGTCGTCTGATGGACGAATGCGAGGAAGTGCTCATCGTTGAGGAAGGCCAGCCTTTCATTGAGGACATGGTACGCGGTGTAGCTGACTTGAAGAATGTCCACGGCAAGCTGGACGGCACCCTGCCTCGTACCGGTGAGCTGAATCCTGACATCGTCAAGAAAGCACTCGGCATGGAGACAGACCAATGCTTCGACCCATGTGCCGATGTAGCACCACGCCCCCCTGCACTCTGCCAAGGCTGTGGCCACCGCGACGTCTATGCCGCACTGAACGAAGTGCTGAAAGAGTACGAGAATCCACGTGTCTTCGGTGACATTGGCTGTTACACCTTAGGATTTCTGCCTCCCTATCGCGCCATCCATTCTTGTGTGGATATGGGCGCCAGCATCACAATGGCCAAGGGTGCCTCAGATGCCGGCCAGTGGCCTGCCGTGGCCGTCATTGGCGATTCAACGTTTACCCATAGCGGAATGACAGGACTGCTGGATGCCATCAACGAGAATGCAGACATCACCGTCATCATCAGCGACAACCTGACCACAGGTATGACGGGCGGACAGGATTCTGCCGGCACCAACAAGTTCGAGGCCATCTGCCGTGGCCTGGGGCTGAGCGACGAGCACTTGAAGGTGGTCGTCCCCCTACCCAAGAACATGCCAGAGATTACCCAGACCATCCGCAACGAAATCAACTATCACGGCACGTCAGTCATCATTCCGCGCCGTGAGTGTATGCAGACACTGCAGCGCCACCTCAAGCAGAAAAAGGCACAAAAATAAATCGGATTAGCAGATTCTCGAAACATCGTTATATCGAAATCTCGAAACATCGAAACCGCGAAACAAAACAAGAAAAGAATGAAAACAGACATTATACTTTGCGGCGTAGGAGGACAAGGCATCCTCTCTATCGCAACCATCATAGGCGAAGCCGCCATGAATGAGAACCTGTATATTAAGCAGGCAGAAGTACACGGCATGAGCCAGCGAGGCGGTGACGTCCAGTCAAACTTGCGTATCTCGTCTGAGCCCATTGCCAGCGACCTTATTGCCAAAGGTGCTGCAGACGTCATCATCTCCATGGAGCCCATGGAGGCACTGCGCTATCTGCCCTACCTGAAGAAGGATGGCTGGATTATCACTTCGTCAACCCCATTTGTCAATATTCCCAACTATCCTGATATCGAGGTCATCAAAGCTGACCTGCAGAAACAGCCACACGTCATCATGCTTGACATTGAACAGGAAGCCAAGGATAATGGTGTTCCACGCTCTGCCAATGTCATCCTGTTAGGAGCTGCCCAGAAAGCGCTGGGCATTGAGTACGAAAAGCTGGAGGATGCCATTCACCGTGTCTTCGGGCGCAAGGGCGAAGCCATTGTAGAAGCCAACATCAAGGCATTAGCCATCGGCAAGGAGGCACAGCAATGAAAGAGACTCCCATCAAAAAGGAAATCGTTGACGGGCTGATAGCCCAGTTAGGCATTCAGGACTTTGCCAAGGCAACCATCCGCGAGGTGAAGCAGGTGGCAGCAATGGCCGAGAAAGAGAGTGGTGTAGAGTTTATCAAGATGGAGATGGGCATTCCCGGGTTGCCAGCAGCACAGGTGGGTGTCGACGCACAGGTAAAAGCCCTACAGGACGGCATTGCACACTCCTATCCGGACATACAGGGTTATCCCGGACTGAAGAAGCAGGCTTCGCGCTTTGTCAAGGCGTTCATCAACGTTGACATCGCTCCTGAAGGCTGTGTACCTGTCAGTGGTTCTATGCAGGGAACCTTTGCTTCGTTCCTGACCTGTTCACAAGCAAACAAGCAGAAAGACACCGTTCTGTTTATCGACCCCGGATTCCCTGTGCAGAAGATGCAACTTCAGGTTCAAGGAGTGAAATATGAGACCTTCGACGTCTACGACTTCCGAGGCGACAAGCTTCGTCCCAAACTGGAAAGCTATCTTAGCAAAGGCAATATCTGCACCATCGTCTACTCTAACCCCAACAATCCTGCATGGATTTGTATGACGGAGGACGAGTTGAAAACCATCGGCGAACTGGCCAACAAATATGATGTCATCATCATGGAAGACCTGGCCTACTTTGCCATGGATTTCCGCCAAGACCTCAGCAAACCGTTCGAGGCACCCTACCAGCCCACGGTAGCCCACTATACAGACAACTACATCCTGCTCATCTCAGGTTCCAAGGCATTCAGTTATGCCGGCGAGCGCATCGGCGTGACGTGCATCTCAGACAAGTTGTTCCATCGCCACTATGCCGACCTCAGCGCCCGCTACGAGGGTCTGCCCTTCGGGCTGGTATTCTCCACCCGTATGCTCTATGCGCTTTCCAGTGGTACCAGCCACTCGGCACAATATGCTATGGCTGCCATGCTGAAGGCTGCTTGCGACGGAGATTATAACTTCCGTGACGAGGTGAAGGTATATGGCGAACGGGCTCACAAGCTGAAGGAGATTTTCCAACGCCACGGTTTCCATATTGTCTACGACCGCGACCTTGACAAGCCTATTGCCGATGGATTCTATTTCACCATCGGATACAAGCGGATGACAAGCGGCGAACTGGCCAGAGAGTTGATGTACTATGGTGTTTCTGCCATCTGCCTGATAACCACAGGCTCACATCAGGAAGGACTACGAGTATGTACCTCATTTATTGAGGATCACCAGTACCAACAGCTGGAAGAGCGAATGTGCACCTTCGAAGAGAACAATTAATATATTACTAACACAATTATAAACAAGACTATGAGAAAGAAACATTTCATCTTAGGAACGCTGGCCACGCTGATGGCCGTGTTCAGCAGCACTGCTGCAATGGGACAATCGGAGTCAGCCAGTGACATTGACTGGCTGAAAGATGTCACAGAACGAGTCCAGCTGCACGGCTATGCCCAAGGCGGATTCAACTACACCCATCAAGGGGGCGAGGACAAGGCGGCCTTCGACCTGAAGCGTGTCCTTTTTTGGACCAACGCACAGATTACTGACCGTTGGTCATTCCTATTTATGCACGACTTCTCCAGCGTCGTGCAAGAGTATTATACCGACTTTCGCATCACGAACAACAAGGCTTTGACCGTACGTTTGGGACAGTTCAAGAACGGTGTGTCACTGGAAAATCCTCTCTCGCCTACCGCAATGGAGGCTATTGACGTCTATTCTGAAGCCGTCACTTTCCTCACAGGCTGTGGCAGCGACCCGCTGATGGGGGTGCAATACGGCCGTGACCTGGGACTGGCCATCTTTGGAGAAACTAATAACGGTAAGCTACGCTACGAGGCGCAGGTGATGAACGGACAAGGCATCAACAAGAAAGACGGCAACAAGGAGAAAGACTTCATCGGGCGTCTGGAGTTCCGTCCAGTAAAGGGCCTCAACCTGATAGCTACAGGACAGATAGGCCGCGGTCATGCCATCAAGGAATCACTCTATAACCCTGACATCAAGGAAGGCGACAACTATAAGCGTAACCGTTGGACTGCTGGCTTCGACTACAAATCAGCAGGCTTCAATGTACATGGTGAATATCTGGAAGGCAAGGACGGCTGTGCAACCAGTCGTGGCGCTTATGTGACAGGGAACATCCCTGTAGCCAAAGGACTCGATATCGTAGGTTCTTACGACTTCTTCAACTTTAACACTTCGCTGGGCATGGACCAGCATAAGGCTATTGCCGGTCTGCAATACTGGTTCTACAAGAAGTGCCGATTCCAGGTGCAGTATGTCTACAAAAGCGCATACACCCAGGGAGGAGAGTTCATCCATGGTGCCAACCATGCCATCATGGCACAGATACAGATCAGACTTGACTATGTCGGAAAGAAAAGTAAACAATAAATTGAAAACCGTCAAATTGTAAACTATCACTATGATTATCAAAATATTTCTAACCATCGTATTCTTTGCCGTCATGCTGGGCGTAGGCATCTACAGCCGCAAGCAGGCCAGCAGTGTAGACGGCTTTGTGTTGGGCGGCCGCTCGGTAGGTCCCTGGCTCACTGCCTTTGCCTATGGCACCTCGTATTTCTCTGCTGTAGTCTTCGTGGGCTATGCCGGACAGTTTGGCTGGAAATACGGCCTTTCGTCCACGTGGATAGGTATTGGCAATGCCATCATCGGCTCACTATTGGCCTGGATACTGTTAGGCCGCCGCACCAAGCTGATGACCCAACATATCGAGAGCCGCACCATGCCCGACTTCTTTGGCACCCGCTTTCAGGATCAGGGCCTGCGCGTGGCAGCCTCCATCATTGCTTTTGTGTTCCTCATTCCCTATACGGCTGGTGTATACAAAGGTATCTCTACACTGTTTGAGATGGGCTTCGGCATTCCCTATGAGTATTGTGTCATCATCATGGCCATCCTGACAGCAGTCTATGTCATACTGGGCGGATACAAGGCCACAGCCATGAACGACTTCATCCAAGGTATCATCATGCTCTTTGGCATCGTAGCTGTCATCTTTGCCGTGCTTAACGCCCAAGGCGGACTGACTGCAGCAGTGGACAAACTGGCACAGATGCCTTCCGACTCTGACCCGTCAGCCAACGGCGGTTTTGCCTCTTGGTTCGGACCCGACCCCTGGAACTTGCTGGGAGTGGTCATACTGACCTCATTGGGTACATGGGGACTGCCTCAGATGGTGGGTAAGTTTTATTCGATTACCGACGAGAGTGCTATCAAGCGAGGGACTATCATCTCGACCGTCTTTGCTCTCATCGTGGCTGGTGGTTGCTATTTTCTGGGCGGTTTTGGCCGTCTGTACGGTATGCCGCCCCTGCTGCCTAATGGTAAGTTAGCCTTTGACAGCATCGTTCCTTCCATGCTTGTCACGCTGCCGGACATACTCATTGCCCTCGTTGTGCTGTTGGTGCTTTCTGCCTCTATGTCGACACTGGCTTCGCTGGTGCTGACATCATCATCAACAATGACCCTCGACCTTATCTATCGCGACAAAAAGTCGCTGCCTGGCGAGGTAGAAGAAGGCACCATTGACGACATTGTCTCTGAGAAGATTGAGCGTCGCAAGGTGGTTGTCATGCGTGTGCTGATTGTATTCTTTATTGTCATCTCCTTGATGATAGCCCTTAACCCGCCCACGTTTATTGCCCAGTTGATGGGCATCTCGTGGGGGGCACTGGCTGGTGCTTTTCTGGCTCCTTTCATGATGGGGCTCTACTGGCGGGGTGTTACGACCATCTCTGTCTGGGCTTGCTTTATCTGGGGTGTGGGTATCACAGTGGTTAACATGCTGTTGGGTAATCCCATCAATCCTATTAACTGTGGAGCCATCGCCATGGTAGGTGGCTTCCCTGTGGTTTGGCTGGTAAGCCTTCTCTCACCGAAAATGAACAGGCAAACAGTCAACAAGATCTTCGAATGCTACCAATAAAATCGAAAATAGTAAATCCGTAAATAGCTAAATAACTAAATAGCTAAATCGAAAATAAATAGTAAATAGTAAATCGTCAAATAGTAAATAACATTATGATTTGGAATCCCAATAAAGAATGCATGAGCCGCGACGAGATGAGCGCGCTCCAAGGCAAACGCCTTCATAAGATTGTAGAGTACGTCTATCACCACGTACCTTTCTACCGCAACAAGATGCAGGAGCTGGACATCCGGCCCGATGACATACAGACCATCGAGGACATCAAGAAGCTGCCCTTCACCACGAAGAAAGACCTGCGCGACAACTATCCCTTCGGGCTGCAGGCCGCCCCGCAGAGCGAGATCATCCGCATCCACGCCTCCAGCGGCACTACAGGCAATCCCACCATCGTGGGCTACACCCGCAAGGACATCGGTGTGTGGAGCGAGTGTATGGCTCGCTGTCTGACAGCCTATGGTGTCACACGCGACGACATTTTCTCTGTCAGCTATGGATACGGACTGTTCACGGGCGGCTTAGGTGCCCACTATGGTGTAGAGCACTTAGGAGCATCGGTGGTGCCCGCCTCTACAGGCAACACCGAGAAGCACCTGAAGCTCATCCGCGACTTAGGGGTGACGGGTATTGCCTGCACGCCGTCGTATGCCCTCTATCTGGCCGAGACTATGGACAAGATGGGCATTACGAAAGACCAGATCAAGCTGCGCGTAGGTGCCTTCGGCGCAGAACCATGGACCGAGCAGATGCGACAAGAGATTCAGGAGCGTCTGGGGCTGAAGGGGTACAACATCTACGGACTCTCTGAGGTGATGGGACCCTCTGTCAGCTACGAGTGCCAGATGCAACATGGCAGCCACATCAACGAAGACCACTTCTATCCCGAGATTATCAACCCCACGACACTGGAATCGCTACCCAACGGACAAACTGGCGAATTGGTATTCACCACGCTCACCAAGGAAGGTATGCCCGTACTGCGCTATCGTACCCGCGACCTCTGCCATCTGATGGACGGGCAGTGCGACTGCGGACGTACCAATGTCCGCATGGGACGCATCGAAGGACGCTCAGACGACATGCTCATCATCCGTGGTATCAACGTGTTCCCCTCACAGGTCGAGAGCGTGGTACTCTCCATGCCCGAGTTTGCCCCTCGCTATATGCTCATCGTAGACCGCGTCAACAACCTCGACACCCTGCAGGTGCAGGTAGAAATTCGCCAGGAGCACTTCACTGGCATCTTCGACACACCTGCTGCCGTCGATGCACTGGAGAAGAAGCTCTCGAACAAGCTCAAGAGCGTGCTCAGCATCTCGGCCAAGGTACAGCTCAAGGCCCCCAACACCATTGAGCGCAGCCAGGGCAAGAGCGCCCATGTGATAGACAATCGCAAACTATAAATAAACATCATGCAACAATCTAATTATTTTAATCCAGAATTCGAGACCATGAGCCGCGAGCAGATTGAGGCACTCCAGTTGGAGCGTCTTCAGAAGACAGTCCGCCACTGCATGAAAAACGAGTTCTACCAGAAAAAGTTCAAAGAAGCAGGCATCACGCCTAATGACATCAAGACATTGGCAGATGTACGCAAGCTGCCCTTCACCACGAAGCAAGACCTGCGCGACACCTACCCCTTCGGCATGTCGTGTGTACCTCTGAGAGACTGTGTCCGCCTGCACTCCTCGTCGGGCACTACAGGTAATCCCACCGTCATCCTGCACACACAGAAGGACCTGGACGAGTGGGCCAATCAGGTAGCCCGCAACCTATGGATGGTGGGCTGCCGTCCCGAGGATGTGTTCCAGAACACTTCCGGCTACGGTATGTTCACGGGTGGACTGGGGTTCCAGTATGGTGCCGAGCGCTTAGGCATGCTCACCATTCCTGCCGCCGCCGGCAACACGTTGCGACAAATCAAGTTCATCAAGGATTTTGGCACCACAGTCATCCATGCCATCCCCTCATACGTCACCCGACTCTACGAGGTGATGGAACAGATGGGTGTCAATCCCCGCAAAGACACTAAATTGAAGGTACTTGCCATCGGTGCCGAACCCCATTCGGAGGAGCAGCGCCAACGCATCGAGCAGATGATGGGTGTCAAGGCCTACAACTCATTCGGCATGTCTGAGATGTGCGGCCCTGGTGTCGGCTTTGAGTGCCCCGAGCAGAACGGCCTGCACTTCTGGGAAGACTATTACATTGTTGAGATTGTAGACCCCGAGACATTAGAGCCGGTGCCCGATGGTGAGATTGGCGAACTGGTGCTCACCTCGCTCTGCCGCGAGGCCATGCCCCTGCTGCGCTATCGCACCCGCGACCTCACACGCGTGCTGGGTCGTTCCTGCCCCTGTGGCCGCAACCACGTACGTATTGACCGTATGAAGGGCCGTTCAGACGATATGATGGTGCTGCGCGGTGTCAACATCTTCCCCATCCAGATTGAGAAGATACTGATGCAGTTCCCTGAGCTGGGCAACAACTATCTCATCACGCTCGTGACCCGTGAGGACAATGACTTCATGAACCTCGATGTGGAACTGGCACAGCCTACTGATGACTATGCTGCCCTGCAGACACTGGAGCGCGAGATCAAGCGTCGCCTAAAGGACGAGATTCTGCTCACGCCTAACATCCGTCTCGTACCTCAAGGCACGCTGCCCGTCAGCGAGGGCAAGGCCGTCCGCGTGGTTGACAAGCGCAAGGTTTACCAATAGCTCAATAGTAAATCGTTAAATAGTAAATAGTTAATCATTAAATAGTAAATATCATTATGACTATCAATCAACTTTCCATCTTCATCGAGAACCGCTCGGGTACGCTCATCAAGGTGCTTCAGGTTCTCAAGCAGTCAGGCATCCAGATTGTTGCCTCAACGATTGCCGACACAGCAGAGTATGGTATCTACCGTCTCATTTGCAGTGAACCCCTTCGTGCCTACGAGGAACTGAAGAAAAATGGTGTAGCCGTTGCCCAAAGCAATGTCTTCGCCCTTGAGCTCGACGATGAGCCCGGCCGTGCTGCCGATGCTGTTGAGACCTTCTCCAAGGCAGGCATCTCCATTGCCTATATGTACACCTTCCTGCTGAACGGCAAGGGCATCATGATATTCCGTACGGAGAATGCCGAAGAAGCCGAAAAGGTCATCATCGACAACAAACTGAAATACATTGAGGAGCCAGACCTCTCGAAACTGGCATAACTTGTCACAAGGGGCGGTCAGCGGGTATGACCGCCCCTTTTTTTCTATACCCGCTGGAGGTAAAGACGGCCAGCAGACGGTCCGTCTCGTCTGTCACGCGGATTTCTGCATAGGGCATCTTGGGATGATCCACCAATTCGCGGGCCTCAGCGTAGACATAACCTTGGCTGACATTAGCCATAAAGGTGATATTAGCCGATGTCCCCAGCGTCAGTATCAGATGGCTGTTAAAAGCCGCCGCACAGGCCAGGTCTGCCAGTGTAAACAAGGCCCCGCCTTGACATACCCCACCACCATTCAGGTGCTCTGGTGTCACCAACATTCGGGCCTTGGCGTAGCCTTGTCTGACTTCTAACAGTTCAACGCCCGCCAAAGCCGCAAAACGGTCTTTCTTGAAAAAATCCTTTAGTGTCATCTGTTTAGTTTTCCATGTTTTTTTATTGAACATTGACTATACCTTGCTGTCCATCTTTTGTGTAGTAGCCACCATTGGTGAAAATGAAATCTCCCGTCTGGTTGCCACTGCCGCTGAAGATGATATTGTTGGGTGCCGTTGTCTGAGTGGATGTCCACTTGTAGACCTTGTTGCCATTATCAGCCGTGCCTATGAGCGTTGCACTGACACCAGGCCAGCTGGCACCTACATAATCTTTGCCGTCACCGCCGTTGATCCATGCCCAAGTGTAAATCTGACTACCCCACGAAACAGGAGCCTCGAAGAATGCGCAGACTTCTCCGGCATTCACCTTGCAGAACGAAGGAATGCCATTAAACGTGCCGTCCTGTGGCTGTTCGTCGTTTTTGAGTTCGGGCAGGGTGATGGCACTGGGTTCAATACCTTGCACATAGTAAGCATAGTGGTAGCCGCTGATGACCTTTTTCCAGTCGCCATTAGGAGTATAACAGCCAGCCGTGGTACCAACCACACACAGCAATTTCTTGCTACCATCACCTGCTACTTGAACAGCATAGTAATCCTTGTTAGAGGCCACTTGAGATGGCTGACTCATGTTGGTAATGCCAACGGCTTTGCGTACAGCCACCATGTTGGCTATTTCCTGCTTGTAGGCTTTCCAGTGTTTCAAGAATACACAAGGTGTGCCTGGCATTGCCAGCAGATAGGCATTGGCGGCCAGTGTGTCCTTACGGAGCGGATCCTGCTGGACGGTAGCCGAACGATATTCTGTGTCGTGATTCTCAACAAAAGTCACTGCATAGCGGCGATAACTGCCATTACTATAATTATCACTTACCAAAGGCCAGTTACCGTCATTCTGTTTAGCCAAACGTGTCCAGTCGCCATTGTTGGCAGCGTTGCGTACGGTATAGCGGAACTGGAAGTCAAAGGCTGCACTAGTTTTACCAGTAGCTTCAATCCAGTTTTTTATCGTATTGGTGCCGTCCCAGCATTCTCCTACAGAGTACTTCGGCATGGCATCGTTATTATATAGTTGAGTATACTGGCCGCTATAACCTTTTACCATGTCATAACGGAAACCTGCATAACCAAAGTCTTCCAATAGCATTTTCAGATAGGCTTTGACATTGTTCTGCACGTTCTCGCTCTTGTGGTCCAGGTCGCGCATACCGTCCCATCCTTCTCCCGAATCGTTATTGGCTGACAGTTGGTAAGCATTCTTTGTGGCCCACGTCTTTGTGGCACCTTTATCGTCGTCAGCCACGATGTCGGTGGATTTCAACTCGTAGGTGACGCCCTTATAGGTCTCCTTCGGAAAGTCAACCCAGTTGCTGACATTCTTGCGGTGGTTGATGACCACATCGGCAATAGTGCCAATACCTTTAGTCTTGAATGTCTTAATCATTGATTTTAGTTCGTCAGCTGTTCCGAACGAGCTGTTGTAGTTCGCGAACCAGTACAGGTCGTCATAACCCATTGACTGTCCACCACAATTGGCACTCTGGGGAATCCAGACCAGACTGAATGTCGTAGCAAGGTCATCGGCCTGACTTTCCAATCGGCTCCATTGTGCATCAGCATAACCATCCCAATAAAAACCTTGCAACATCACACCGCTATAGTTTTCTGGCCAACCTTGACAAGAAGCAGTCGGCGTGGTGGGAGTGGTTGGTGTAGCAGGATTGATAGGTTCCTCGGGAGTAGGAGTAGGTGTTATAGGATCATCACTTCCACCACAAGCAGCAAAGCTTAAGGTCAGCAGGAAAAACAGGGGAACAAGATAGTGTTTCATATTGAATAGGTTATTGATTTTCATAGTGCAAAGATACAAAGGAATTGAGAATGGTGGATGAAGAAATGAAATTTATTATCATGTATGCGTGTGCAATCGGTTGCATTTAGCTTTTGGTAAAGCCCAGCGTCAGGACACTGAAACGGATACCTGATACACCCTTGAGCGCATCCATACATGCCAGCAAGGTAGCGCCTGTAGTGCAGACATCGTCAACGAGCAGCACATGCTTACCTGCCAATATACTGCCGTCACGCAGTTCAAACATATCTGTCACATTCTCTTGACGCTCCTGACGGCTCAACTGAGTCTGGCTCTGCAGGAAATGCTTTCGTCTCAAAGCTTTCGTAACTACAGGCAGGTGGGTGATGTCACTGATGCCACGTGCCAGCTGTTCACTCTGGTTGTAGCCGCGCTGGCGGAGTCGCTTGCGCGAGAGCGGAACAGGCAACAGCACATCAACACCTTCAAAAAAGCCTGCCAACTGCATGTCGCAGGCCATCACGCGTCCCATGTCCTCCCCGATATCCGGACGATTATTGTACTTCAACTGATAGACTATCTGGGCCACCTCCGAATGAGGCTCGTAGTAGATGAGAGCGGCAGCACGTTCAATGGGTGCCAAATGCCAAAACAACTGGGCCATAGGATTATCGTCGGGCGAGAACTGATAGGCCGTACGAGGCAGGTGTAACTGACAGACAGCACATACACTACGCTCCGTTGGTGACAGCCGTCTGCCACACACCACGCACAGGCGGGGTGAGACAAAGTCCAAAATCCTAGTCCACCAGTGTATCTTCATCAGGTTCGTCCTCTATGTCAATACATTGTCTGATGATGTCGAACGTGAAGCCACGTCCCAACGCAAAGCGCATCAGTTTCTGGTTCAGCTCATAATCGCTCTGTGCTTTGATTGTCCTGCGTTTCTGCTTGAGCAGAGGCCTAAGTACCGCCAAGTATTCCTCATCCTCCACCTCGTCTAAAGCGCGTTCCCGAATGTCCTCTGCTATATGCTTCTGCCACAAAGCCTGTTCCACCTTACGACGCCCCCACTTGTTGTAGCGCACCTTGTCCTTGACAAAGGCACGGGCATAGCGTTCGTCGTCCACATAGCGCTCCTTGACGAGTCGCTCCATCACATGTGCCTGAGTTTCTTCATCCAACTCCCAACGACGCATCTTCTCCGTCATCTCCCACTGGCAGTGTTCACTTCTGGCACATAGCGCAGCCAGCGTCAAATAGGCTTCATTCTCTGTTTTCATAATGCTTTCACTCTTTATTGCAACGCCACACTCTGACTCTGGTCAGAGAACTTTTTCCGTGCTCTTACCATGCGCTGTTTGCCAAACTGGTCTTCCTTTATTTCGATGTCGTAATACGACATGGCACTTAACAGCCGTGCCAACTGTGCTGCAAAAAGGGGATTGACTTCGAAATACAGCCAACCACCATAGGACAACATCTGCTGTCCCAACTTGGCAATGGCCCTATAGAATAGCAGTGGGGCGTCATCGGGCACAAAGAGAGCCTGATGAGGCTCATGTTCCAACACGTTGGCTTCCATCGTCGCGCGCTCCTTATTACATATATAAGGCGGATTCGATATGATGATGTCTTTCGTCTGCTGAGCTGCAGCTGTGGCGAGAAGGACATCTTGCAGTTCAAAGTCTACAGTGACACCATTCAGCAGAGCATTCTCACAAGCCACCAGCAGGGCATCTTCAGAAATATCCCATGCCGTTACCTTTGCTTCAGGCAATTCTGCCGCCAGCGTGATGGCGATGCATCCGCTTCCTGTTCCCACATCGAGTATGCTAAGGGCGGCATCGTTGCAGGCAGAATCTCTCACCTCTGTAGTGACCCACCGGCATAACTCCTCTGTTTCAGGTCGGGGGATGAGGACAGCGGGACTCACCTTGAAAGTACGTCCGCAAAAGTCGGCCTGACCCAAAACGTACTGTATAGGTTCGTGTTGTTCGAGCCGTTCAGTCAACTGTTGCAGTTCCTGTTGAGGCACATCGGCATCGCGTCCCATCAGCAAGTCGCTGAGGGAGAGTCCATAGCGCACCTCATACAACATACGGGCGATGGCTTTTGCCTCGCCCGTATCGTATGTTCTGGCCAGTTGCTGCCACAGTTGCTGATAGCTCATGTCAGTCTAAATAGGCAGCAGCCTGCAAGATACCATCCATGTTGACACCCAGACTCTTCAGAATCTCTGTCAGCACATAGTCCTGATAACCAAACAGCTGTGAATTGATGAGGATGGTGGGCTTGTAGACTTTGGTAGTTTCGTCGTAAACAGTGCCCAGGAATAGTCTGCCCAGGTCGACATCCATCAGATACATCTTCAGGTTCAGGTTGTTGTTGAGATTCTCCACCAGCTTGTCGCACTCTTCCTTCGATTCAGTACCTTGTTCCATGAGTTGGTTCAGAGTGATGCCATCGAGCACCAGACAGTTTACATTCTCCACTGTTCCGTTAAACGTCAGGGTGCCGTTCAGAGCCTTGACAATGAAGTCGGCCTTGAACTCGATGTCGTGCCTGATGAGCTTCCAGATGTTGGCATCATCGGTCAGCACGGTGTTCATCACGAGGATAGGCTCTGTGTCGCCCACCTTGGCATAAGTGATGTCGACGTTGCGACGGTGAGTACTCTCGCGTTCGCAGTCAAGGGTGATGTCGAAGTCCTTGTAGATGACCTCACCCGTAAAGGTGTTCTCGCGTACGATGAAGGGCAATATGAGAGCCCAGAGGGGGCGTTCGCGTCGCGAGCCGGCGGTAATCTTCAACACTTGTTCACCATCCTTGGTAATGATCAGCAGTCTGGCCCGTGTCACGTTGATGTTCCAGTCGGCGATATAGGTATCCTTGTCCATCACTGCCTCGATGGTATAGTTGCTACCGTCATCGGCTTTGTATACCACCTGTCCCCTGCCGTTAGAGTTGCGCTGGAAATAATATGTGCTACCGTCTACACCAGCTTCTATGCTACCTGCCACATCCCACGTTGTCTCAAGCACATCGTTGAACGACTTATAGGTGAAGCGCACACCATAGGGTAAGGCTACGTTGAAATTGCCCCTAAGCAATTCCAGCAGGTTGGCCAGCTTGCTGTTGAAGTCGGCAAAGAGTTCATCGGCCGTGCCTCGCGTGGGTGCCTTGGACTGAGCTTTGGAATGACTGGCCTTGTAAAGGGGCTCCAGGTCCTGGAAGTTGAGCCCTGCCAGCTCCTGGTTCAGTTCGGCAGTGGTCTCTGTCAGCGGGTCGATAGGCTCATTGTCTATACCGCCTGCGGGTTGCTCAACAGGAGTCTTGGCATCATCCTTGCTACATCCTGAAGCAACAAGCATAACTGTCAAGAGTGACAGCAGGAAAAATAAAGCATTAATTCGTTTTGTCATTTGGGTAGTTGTTTTTTTATTTGTCACAAAATACCTTTCAGATCCTCAGTGGTGATGGTAAACCAGGAATCAATCTTCAGATAGTGGCAGATTACTCGTATCAAGTCTAACACAAAGGGAATTGCCCCAAATTCGTGGGCACCCAACGTTTCCGATAATGCCGGTAGCTTGACAGCCACCATGTATACAGTGCCATCTGCATAGGGATTCTTGTCACCCTTTTCACTCTCCACAATGGTAAAACCTTGCCGGCGGAAAAATTCCATCATCTGCTCAGAGTTGGCAAAGGGTACACATGCATCCAGTTTATTGTGTACCAAGTCGATGTGTTCTTCCTTGCGGGGGATCCAGCCCTTCGACAGATTGTCTTGTTCAAAGACCTTCATAAACTTTAGCGACAGTTCACTATTGAAGTCAAACAGGATGGGCTGTATCCATTCTTCTATCTTTGAGGAAGCCAACTTTCCCTCTATCTCGTCGCGTTTGTACTCCTTGCTCAACAGCATCGGACCTATGTTACTCAAGGTTGGTTCCTTGAACAGCAGACTGTTGCTTACTCCCAGATTGAAGTACTCGTTGTAGGCTAACAGCGTGCTAATGACGGTAGAGGGCATAGATGTCTCGCGCGAACTGACCAACTGGCGATAGGTTTCACCAATGTCACAGGGGCCTCCACCAGCAACGGTGTGGGTGAATTTGATGTCGGGATATTTCTCAGAACATAGCCGCAGCACTCCCATAGAGGTCTGGCCTCCCTCAGAATAGCCAAGGTTGAAGAGGAAGTCGTCCCAGATATATCCTTTTTCCTTGAGCAGCTCGCGTGCTGCCAGCAGAGCATCAACGCTGGCCTGGGCATTGGCGCGTGAAATACAGTAGGCCTGATTCTTGTCTTCTGTAACGCCAAAGCCATAGTAGTCGGCTGCCACGGCAAACATCTTGCTACCTGCCACCTTTATGATGATGCCCACATCACCCTTTGAGGGACATTGGTCGCGTTGGAACACAGTGAAGTGGTTATAAAGCACCATGCCACGTGCATGCCTCTTGTCGCTCTCTATCTCGTCACCAATGACTATAGTACCAGAGAGGGTTACGGGATTGCCATAGGGGTCAAGCGAAGGATACTCAATGTTGTAGACGGTTGTCTTACTGCTTTCGTAACGAATGGTGTCGGTGAAGCAGGCCGAAGGCAAAGTCTCCTCGACAGGATCGATAATGGGCTCGACTGGTTGGGTTTCATCCTTATCGCTACAGGATGTTAACGGCAGGGTGAGTACGAGAACTAACAATAAAAAAAGCCAATGATATTTTTTTATCATAAGTAAATTCTATAGATTTCACGGAGCAAAGGTACGAAAAAAAAAGGTAATTGCAAGTTATCTCGGAAAAAATGTGTAATTTTGCATCTATGATCAACGATAAGACATATATGCGTCGCTGTCTGCAGTTGGCAGCCAACGGAATTCAGGAAGCACGGCCCAACCCTATGGTGGGAGCCGTCATTGTGGCTGATAGACGTATCATCGGTGAGGGGTATCACGTGCGCTGTGGCGAGGGCCATGCCGAGGTAAACGCCTTTGCCAGCGTACGTCTCGAGGACAGACCTCTACTTCACGAATCAACCGTCTATGTGTCTTTGGAACCTTGTTCACACTACGGCAAGACCCCCCCCTGTGCCGACCTCATCATCAGTAAGGGTGTCAAACGGGTTGTCGTGGGCTGCATAGATCCCTTTGCCAAAGTACAGGGGCGTGGCATTGAAAAAATTCGTCAAGCTGGCATCGAGGTTAACGTTGGCGTATTGGAGCAGGAGTGTCAGTGGCTCAACCGCCGTTTCTTCACCTACCACTCGAAGCACCGCCCCTACATCATTCTGAAGTGGGCACAGACTGCCAACGGTTTCATCGATGACCACTTCCAATCTCTCATGATTAGCAATGTGCAGACCCAGATGCTCTCACACCAGTTACGGGCTGAAGAAGATGCCATCCTCGTAGGACATACCACTTTTGATCGCGACCACCCCCAACTGGATGTACGCCACTGGCACGGTCCCAATCCCCGACGGATAGTCCTGACTCATGACCGTTCTTTGTCCCAACTGATGGACGACCTCTATCAGCAAGAGGTGCAATCGCTGATAGTGGAGGGTGGCCGACTGACACATGAGGCGTTCATTGAAGCAGGTCTGTGGGATGAAATCCGAATAGAAACCAATCACCGATTGACAGTAACCGATGGCACTCATGCCCCCCAGTTACCGACTCTGGGTAGGCTTATACAGCACCAATCGTACGATGGCAATAGCTTCGATATTTATACGAGATAGTTACTTTCGTCCGAAGTCTGCCGGCACTTCGCCCCATTTCTGCGTCTCCCACTTGATAATAGGATTACGCCAGGTGTGGGTCTGCAGCCAGTGTTCGGCACGGAGGATAATTTGATATAACTGCTCTGTCTCAGGGGTTCGCTCCAACTTGGTCTTACACTTGCGCTTGTTTACCCAAAGAATGGCATTGTAGGAGTCGCTGTAGATGGTCTTGTTGTGCAAGCCCTTCTGCTGCATCAGTGCCAAGGCATGGACAATAGCCAGAAACTCACCGATGTTATTAGTGCCTTTCATGGGGCCAAAATGGAACACGCGATAGCCCGTCTGCAAGTCAATGGCCTGATACTCCATTGGGCCCGGATTGCCCGAACAGGCAGCATCCACGGCCCACGCGTCTGCCCTTACCTCAAGAGGCAAGGGCAGAACGGTGTCGTGGCGATAGTCGGGAGGATTTTGCATTGTGCGCTCTTTCAAGTTTATTACAACCAAGTTGCAACTCAAATATTACATACGCTCTGGAACCTCAATACCCAGCAGGGCCATACCGTTCTTCAGAATCTTAGCCACATTGCGGGCTATCACCAGACGGAGTTGCTTCTTGGCTTCGTCCTCCTCATTGAGGATGCTGTAGTCGTGATAGAACTGGTTGAACACCTTGGTGAGCTCGTAGCAGTAGTTGGCAATGCCTGAGGGTGAGTAGTCCTTGCCTGCCTGCTCGACAGCGGCTCCATACTCGGACATCTTCTGGATGAGCTCAACCTCCTTGTCATTGAGACTAGTGGTACTAGTAATACTAGTGGTACTAATTTTGTCGGCCTTGCGCAGGATGCTGCGGATGCGGGCATGGGTGTACTGGATGAAGGGGCCTGTGTTACCATTGAAGTCAATAGACTCCTCAGGATTGAAAAGCATATTCTTGCGGGCATCGACTTTCAGGATAAAGTACTTCAGGGCACCCATACCGACGATGCGGGCAATCTCCTGCTTCTCATCTTCAGACATATCGGCATTCTTGCCTGCCTCGTCGCTGACACGACGGGCATCTTCTATCATCAGCTGCATCAGGTCGTCAGCATCGACCACGGTACCCTCTCGGCTCTTCATCTTGCCGTTAGGAAGTTCTACCATGCCGTAAGAGAAGTGCACCAGTTCCTTGCCCCACTTAAAGCCCAGACGGTCCAGTAGGATACTGAGCACTTGGAAGTGGTAGTTCTGCTCATTGCCTACGACGTAGATCATCTTGTCAATGGGATAGTCCTGAAAACGCATCTCGGCGGTACCGATGTCCTGTGTCATATAGACAGAAGTACCGTCAGAGCGCAACAGCAGTTTCTGATCCAGTCCTTCATTGGTCATGTCAGCCCATACAGAGCCGTCTTCGTGGCGTTCGAAGAGTCCCTTGGCGAGTCCTTCCTCTACCTTGGCCTTACCCCTCAGATAGGTCTGGCTTTCATAATATATCTTGTCGAACGACACACCCATCCTCCGATAGGTCTCGTCGAAACCAGCATACACCCATGAGTTCATCTTCTCCCACAGGGCACGCACCTCTGGATCGCCCTGCTCCCATTTGACCAGCATCTCGTGAGCTTCCTTGATGAGCGGAGCCTCCTGCTTGGCCTGTTCCTCGTCCATGCCCTGGGCTACAAGCTGCTTGATTTCCTCACGATAGTGCTTGTCGAAGGCCACATAGTAATCACCTATCAGGTGATCACCTTTCTTACCAGACGATTCCGGTGTCTCACCATTGCCCCACTTCTGCCAGGCCAGCATGGACTTGCAGATGTGGATGCCTCGGTCGTTGACAATATTGGTCTTGACAACCCGGTTGCCATTGGCCTGCATGATTTGTGCCAGCGACCAGCCTAACAGATTGTTACGGACATGGCCCAGGTGCAGGGGCTTGTTTGTATTGGGCGACGAATACTCTATCATGACGAGAGGGGATTGCTCATTGGCAACCTTCTCGCCATAGTGCGCATCAGCGTCTATATCTGCCAGTAAGCCAAGCCATGCCTCGTCAGCGATACTCAGATTCAGGAAGCCTTTGACGACATTATATTTGCTGACAGCATCGCAGTGGGCTACCAGATAGTCGCCCAGTTCCTGTCCAGTCTGCTCTGGGCTCTTACGAGCCATTTTTACAAAGGGAAATACCACAAGGGTCAGGCTGCCTTCAAATTCGCTGCGCGTCTTCTGCAGCTGTACCATTTTCTCGGGCACATCTTGCCCGTAAAGTGCTTTGACGGCAGCCTGAGCTGCCGTCATAAGTTGCTGTTCTATGTTCATATATTAAAAATTAACTGCAAAAGAGCCACCCAACACGAATGAGTTCATGTTCTTCTTAATGCTCTTGGTCGTAGGCTCCCAATCCATATGCTCTTCTGGGAACAAGTCTTGATAGAAGCCTTTTGGATCATAGGTCATGGTGTAGGT
>CAMOWH010000022.1:0-23877 GCA_946628315.1 uncultured Prevotella sp. | reverse complement strand
GCGGGTGCTTCAGTAGCAGGAGCTTCTGCTGCGGGAGCTGCAGCGTCCTTAGCTGGAGCAGCGGCATCCTTCTGCTGGCTGGCTCCGAAGCCGGGCAGATTGTTGGGGTTGGTGACGGGGTTCTCAATGTTCTCCATCACTGAACGGTCTGTGGTGGCTGTGGGGGCTACCCAGGCACAGATGATGCTGATGATGACCATTGCGGCGGCGAGGCCCCAGGTGGCTTTCTCGATGAAGTCGGTGGTCTTGCGGACTCCGGCAACTTGGTTATAACCTGCGAAGCTTGATGACAGACCGCCACCCTTCGACTCTTGAATCAGCACAATACCAATCATCAGTATGGCTGCAATCACGATAAGAATTACAAATAATGTGTACATGTTAATTTTGTTTTTTATTGTTGTTTATTATTAATTTCTCAAGGAAACGCATTTGGTCGGCAAAATAGGCGTTCTTGTGTGGAAACTGTTCGTTGAGCCGTCCTATGATGTCGAGGGCTTTCTGATAGCGGCCCTGTTTGATGTAGATGCGTGCGAGGGTCTCGGTGAAGTATTCTTCGTCGTTGACGTCCTCGTCGTCGTTGCCGTCTTTCTGCTGCGTGGTGCTGGCTGGTGTGAACTCGGGTAGTTCTGCCAATTGGATGCGCCCTTGTTCCTGCTCGAGGAAGGTGTCTATGAGGTCCTGCCCTTTGAGCTGTGGGGTGTCGTTGTCGGTATTGCCGGCTTCTGTCTCCAACAGGTAGGCAACATAGTCGACTGCTGCGTCGGCAGGTGTGGGCTTCCTTTTGGTGTGGGGCTGCTCGTCAGTGTCGGGCATGGTGTCAAGGAAACTGTCAATGAGTGTGACGGTGCGACTCTCGGAATTTTGAGTTCTGGGCTTTGTGCTCTCTTGATTGGCAGCAGCCTGGGCAATCTGGTAGTGGGCGGCTTCTATCATCTGGAAGATGACGCGTCGGTCGGTGATGTAGAGTGCTGCTCGTCGCAGTTCTTCGTCGAAGGCGGGGTCGTGAAGCAGATAGAGGTTCTGCAGCATGAGCAGCCTTGCTGTCTGGTAGTATGGGTGGAGTGCCAGCAGGGAACGGAGCTCATAGAGCGTGTTGCGGTCCATGAGTTCGGGATGCTTGATGAGTCCTGTTATCTCCACCATACTTTTATGTTCTGTTGTCTGTTAATACTATGTTGTTACCAGTTGGCCACTGCAGCATTGAATATCTGGTCGCAGAGGTCTTTGACCATGAGCGTGACGAGTTCTTCCTGCACGGAACTGAGCGAGACGGTGGTCTCGTAGGTCTGGCTGGCTGTGAACTGCCGTTCGAAGTCTTCACTGTGGTTGGTATTGTTTGTAAAGCGCACATTGACGGTCATGGAGAGCTCGGTTTGTGCCGAATAGCCCTCGGACGACACTGACTTGTTGCGCTGGGTGTACTGTGTGATTTCGCCCTCGAGTTTCAGGTCGCCGTTACGTTTGACTTGCTGCAGCTTGGTATGGCTGGCAAACTGGTCCTTGAGCTGGTTGTTGAACATGGGTCCCATGGGGCCCCATACGTATGCCGTGCGAAGCGGGAACTCTGCAATCTGTATGCTCTTGACCTTGGAGTAGTCGATACTTGCACCGTTGAACTTGTAGCTGACGGAACATGCTGACAGCATCATGACGAAGGTCAGGCAGAGGGTTAGGCGTATTTTATTTGTCCAGTCCATATTGTTTAAGTCTGCGATATAGTGTACGGTCGCTGATGCCCAGCTCCATAGCGGCTTTCTTGCGGTTGCCTCCGTTGCGTTGGAGTGCTTTCTCGAGGGCCTGGCGGCTCCAGTCGTTGACATTGAGGTTCTCGAGCTCTGGTGAGGGCTCAATGTATTCTTCAGCCTCGGCATCCTCGGTGAGAGGTGACAACTGAGGGCTGATAGTCGAGAGGGTTGTCGGCAGTGGTGAGATGGCAGTCGACAACTGTTGCGACGGCTGGGCTGCAATGCCTCCTTGTACGTCCTCAATCTGCTTTTTCAGGGTACTCATCTCGCGTCGCATATCATTGACATTGGAGCGCAGTTCGAAGAGTATCTTATATAGAATCTCGCGTTCGTTCTCGAATGTGTGGTCACCGTCAGTGCGGATGGTGGCCAACTGGGTGCTCTCCTGGTCTTGCGGAATGAAGCGTGCCAGCACTTCGGCTGTAATCTGTCGCTCAGGGCTGAGGATGCTGATCTGTTCAGTGATGTTCTTCAGCTGTCGCACGTTGCCTGGCCACTTGTAGCGCATGAGCAGTTGTTTGGCTTCGTCGGTGAGCACTACTTTGTC
This sequence comes from uncultured Prevotella sp., assembly GCA_946628315.1. Taxonomy (GTDB): domain Bacteria; phylum Bacteroidota; class Bacteroidia; order Bacteroidales; family Bacteroidaceae; genus Prevotella. The sequence goes on along the minus strand of CAMOWH010000022.1, from coordinate 21,582 downwards.
CATGCGGTACTTCTCTGCCATCTGCATGGCAAAGAGACGGAACAGCAGCACAATGTCCTCGCCACGTTCACGGAGGGGAGGCATCTGGATGGGGATGGAGTTCAGACGATAGTAGAGGTCTTCACGGAAGCGTCCCTCGCTGATGGCCTGCCGTATGTTGACGTTGGTAGCGGCGACAATGCGTACATCGGTCTTGCGTACCTCAGTGGCTCCTACGGGTATGTATTCGCCTGTCTCAAGTACGCGCAGCAATCGTGCCTGTGTGGCCAGCGGCAGTTCGCCTACCTCGTCAAGAAACAGTGTTCCCTTGTTGGCAACGCCGAAGTAGCCGGGTGAGTCGTTGATGGCACCTGTGAAGGAGCCCTTGACGTGTCCGAAAAGCTCAGAGTCGATAGTTCCTTCGGGTATGGAACCGCAGTTGATGGCGAAGTACTTCTCGCGGCGGCGTGGTGAGTTGTCGTGAATGACGCGTGGAATAATTTCCTTGCCTACGCCGCTTTCGCCCACGATGAGTACAGACAAGTCGGTGGGCGCTACCTGCAAGGCAACGTCCAGCACATGATTCAAAGCCTCGCAGTTGCCTACGATGCTATATCGCTGCTTGATGGTCTGTAACTCCGAACTCTTCATTTCTGCCGACTACACATTTGGGGCACAAAGGTACAAAGAAAATCTGACATTATGGCATACTTTGGCAGAAATTTAACTTTCAGCCTCTGTTTTCCTGGTTGGCTTGAATACCGAAAAACGTGCCTTGTCACCGTCTTCACGCTTCTCGTGGAAGAGTTTGGGCAGCGGATTTTCCAGTGGCTCGTCATAGTTCTGGCGGTTGCGGAACACGTCGATAGCGGTATAGATGGCTTGCCGCATAGAGTTCTCGTCAGCCTTGCCCAGTCCGGCAATGTCGAAGGCTGTTCCGTGGTCTGGTGAGGTGCGAATGATGGGCAGTCCTGCCGTGTAGTTGACACCGTCACTGATGGCAATGGTCTTGAAAGGAGCCAGCCCCTGATCGTGATACATGGCTAACACACCATCGAAATGTACATAGGTGGCAGCACCGAAGAATCCGTCAGCAGGGTAGGGACCAAAGGCTTGTATGCCATTAACCGCCAGTTCCTCGATAGCGGGCTTGATGATGGTCTGCTCTTCGGAACCCAGCACGCCTTCGTCACCTGCGTGAGGATTCAGAGCAAGTATGGCGATACGTGGATTGGAGACGCGGAAGTCGCGTTTCAGGCTCTGGTGGAAGATGGTAGCTTTCTCGATGATGGCCTCTTTAGTGATGGCCTGTGCCACGTCTTTGATAGGCAGGTGGGTGGTGACCAGTGCCACACGCAGATTCTCGTTCAGGAGTATCATAAGCGCTTTCTGGCCTTCGCCCACGCTGGTCTCGATGTACTCGGTATGTCCTGGGAACTTGAAATCAGGACTCTGGATGGTAGCCTTGTTGATGGGGGCTGTCACCAGTACGTCGTAGAGTCCGCTGCGGAAGTCGGTCATTGCTCTGTCCAGTGCCATGAGGGCTGCCTGTCCAGCCTCTTGCGAGGGCTGTCCGAGTTCAACCTTCACCTCGTCGTCAAAACATGTCAGCAAGTTCAGCCGTCCGTCGCGAGCCTCCTCGGCAGTATTGATGATGCTGAAGTTGGTCTCCAACTCCAGTGCCTTGCGGTGGTATGCGGCAATCTTGGGCGAGCCGTAGACGATAGGGGTGCAGAGTTCGAACATGGCAGGGTCGGCAAAAGCCTTGAGTATGACTTCATAGCCTACACCGTTGGTATCTCCTTGCGTGATAGCCACGCGTATTTTTCTTTCTTGCTCCATAGTTGTATGTTTCGTTCTTATCGTAATGATTATAACGGGATTCCGTTGTTTTGCTTGGCTGTTGATAGTAGTCCGCAGGCGGCAAAGATATCCTGTCCGCGGCTGGCACGGATGGTGGTGAACACACCATGAGCCGTCAGGTAGTCGCGCAGTGACTCCATGCGCTTCTCGTCGGATGCAGGCAGGTCTACTCCAGGTATTTCGTGGAAGCGGATGAGGTTGATGCGGCATTCCAATCCCTGTAGCAGGCGGGCAATCTCGCGTCCGTAAGTCGGTGTATCATTCAATCCGCCGAAGCAGATGTACTCGAACGAGCATCTGCGCTGGTGCGTGAAGTCGTATTGATGCAGCAGTTCGAGGGTTTCTTCCAGTGGCATAGCTTTCTCGGCAGGCATCAACTTCAGACGCTGCTCGTGCAGTGGTGAGTGCATGGAGATGGCCACATGGCACTCGCTTTCGTCGAGGAATCGCTTTAGCTTTCCCCTGACGCCCACACTGCTGACAGTGATGCGCTTGGGACTCCAGGCGAATCCCCAGTCGGCCGTCAGAACCTCAGTGGCTTGCAGTACGGCATCAAGGTTGTCCATAGGTTCTCCCTGCCCCATGAACACGATGTTGGTCAGCCTGTCACGTTCTGGCAGTGCCAGTATCTGGTTCAGGATGTCGGCAGTAGTCAGATTGCCCTGCCATCCTTGCTTGCCCGTCTGGCAGAACAGGCAGTTCATCTTGCATCCTACCTGACACGATACGCACAACGTGGCTCGGTCGTGGTCTGGTATGAAAACCGTTTCGACGAAGCGGGTGGTGCCGGAAGATTCTGAATCAGAACTCTCTGAGCAACGCACGGGGAAAAGGTACTTGATAGTGCCGTCCTTGGAGCGTTGGCAATCGATAGGTGCCATCAGCCCTACTTCGTACTGTTCGTCTATCCGCTGGCGGTTCTGCTTCGAGATATTGGTCATCTCGTCTACCGAAGAGACCTGTTTCTCATAGAGCCACTGAGCCAGTTGCCTGGCTGTGAAGGCAGGCATACCCAATACTCCGACTACGTTTTTCAGTTCAGCCGGAGTCATTCCTATGAGTCGTTTTTTCGAATTCACGCTGCAAAGGTACAACTTTTAATTGAAAATTGATAAATGATAAATGATAATTTTGGCAGATTCAATAAAAAGTATTACCTTTGTGGCACTTATGCCTAAAATCATGATACAAAGATGAAACAGAAGATAGATTGTTTCCTGGCTTGTCATCAGGCTGGGGAAGTGTCCCATACTGTCCGCCAGTTGGAAGGTAGTACCGCAGTGAGCCGTGTGTTCTTGCTGGAAGGACGGCCTCTTCAGAGCAGTGCTATGGTGATGAGTGTGGCCGAGAAAGCCACTGCCCCCTATGTGCTGGTAGTGATGAAACCTGTCCCTTTGACTATTGGCGAAGGAGCCTTGGAGCGTCTGTTGCTGGCAGCCAGCGACACTGGTGCTGCAATGGTCTATGCCGACCGCTATGCGATGGAGAACGGACAGCGTAAGGCGCATCCTGTGATAGACTATCAGGAGGGCTCGTTGCGCGACGATTTCGATTTTGGTTCATTGTTGCTCATACGCACCTCGCTGTTGCACAAATATGCCACCAGTGATCATGAACGTGACTACCAGTATGCCGGTTTCTACGACCTGCGCCTGTTTTTGAGTCGTGAGGGCCTTTTGTTCCACCTGAACGAGTACCTCTATACGGAAGAAGAGCTGGATCTTCGTGCCTCGGGCGAGAAGCAGTTTGACTATGTGAACCCAGCCAACAGAGCCGTCCAGATAGAGATGGAGCAGGTCTGCACCCAGCATCTGCGCGAGGTGGGTGCGTTGGTCGATACCACTCAGTATCAGGAGATAGACTTCCTGGAACAGGAATTTGAGTTTGAGGCCTCGGTGGTGATACCTGTCTTTAATCGTGCCAAGACTATTCGTGACGCCGTGGAGAGTGCATTGTCCCAGGAGACTGCCTTCCCTTATAATGTCATCGTAGTGGACAATCACTCAACGGACGGCACCTCAGATATTCTGGAAGAACTGTCGTCGAAGTATGGCAACAAGCTGCATGTCATCGTGCCCGACCGTAACGACTTAGGCATCGGAGGCTGTTGGAACGAGGCCGTGTTCAGTCGTGCTTGTGGACGTTTTGCTGTTCAGCTGGACTCTGACGACCTCTACTCGTCGCCTCAGACGCTGCAGACCATTGTTGATGCCTTCTACCAGCAGCAGGCTGCTATGGTAATAGGTTCCTATCGCATGTGCGACTTCGAACTGAATACCCTGCCTCCTGGACTCATTGCCCATCAAGAGTGGACAGACGAGAACGGCCCCAACAATGCCCTGCGCATCAACGGCTTGGGTGCGCCTCGTGCCTTCTTTACCCCTGTGTTGCGCAGCATCGGATTCCCCAATACCTCCTATGGTGAGGACTACGCCTTAGGGCTGATGTTCTCGCGTCGCTTCCGCATTGGGCGCATCTTCACCGAACTCTATTTGTGCCGTCGTTGGGGAGGTAATTCTGACGCAGCCCTCTCAGTCGAGAAAATCAATGCCAACAACTTGTATAAAGACCGCCTGCGTACGATGGAACTGAAAGCCCGTCAGCGTATGGCTCAGGGGGGGGAAGACGCATTGAGCCAGTCGCCCCTGATGCGCTTCTTCCTGCGCCAGCTACAGACGTGGGACGACGTGCGCCAGCGTTATCGTGATCTGGGGCAGGTGGAAACCCGCGAGCTGGTGACTGACGGTTTCACACTGAATGTGCAGTGGAATCCGGCACGCATTCGCTCTACAGGTGCCAAGATTGACGCTCGTTCCATTGCCGAGCGCCCCTGCTTCCTGTGTTGTCAGAATCGTCCACAGGAGCAGATGCGTCGCGTCATTGACAGCGATTATGAACTGTTGGTCAATCCGTTCCCCATACTGCCTGTCCATCTGACGCTGCCCACCCTGAAGCACCAGCCCCAGAGCATAATCCCCATGTATGGCGAACTGCTTCGGTTGGCTCAGCGCAACAGTGACCTTACCTTATTATATAATGGCCCTCATTGTGGAGCCTCCGCTCCTGACCACGCCCATCTGCAGGCTGTCAGCAGTGGCATCCTTCCCTTGCAGACTGCTTGGCAGCGTCTGAGCCGCAATTTGTTGGAGGTCATCAAGAACGATGACGACGAGGGCATTTGGCACGTAGGCGACTATCCTGCAGCGGCCTTCCTGGTGAAGAGCCATACGATAGAGGAAGGTGTGCGTCTGTTCCGGCGCCTCTACGAATGTCTGCCATCCTCTATTCATGCCGGCGAGGAACCCATGATGAATATCATTGCTTGGCATCAGGGCGACGACCTGTTGAGTGTGGTACTGCCACGCAGAAAGCACCGTCCTGACTGCTATGAGCGGTGCATGATCAGCCCTGGTGCAGTCGATATGGGTGGGCTCTTGATAACCCCTCGTGAGGAAGACTTCCGCAAACTCACACCAGAGCAGGCGCTGGGCATCCTCCATGAGGTGTCGCTGACTCCCGAACAAGTGGCACAGGTTGCAGAAGAGTTGAAACTACGGCAGAACAAGGAACGTAGTCCCAAGAGCCAGGAACAGCCTACTGTCAAGGTGGGCATCGTTAGCGGTCAGGAGATACACTTCGCCCTCAATGGCCCCTACATGGCCAAAGGCGAAAGCATACAGGGTGAGCAGACGGTGGCCTTCTCGGAAGGCGGCATTCTTTGGAACGGCAACCAGTATCGTGAACTGACGTTTACCCCCCAGCGTGCTGATGCCTCGTTCTCATTGTCCGACGTCACCATTGGCGTCAACTTCCATTGGGAGCGCAAGGAAACCCAGACCTTTCTGGGTACGCTGCGCCTGGTGGTGGAGGCAGATAAGATTACTGCCATCAACGAACTGCCCGTCGAACAGTATCTGGCTTCGGTCATCTCCAGTGAGATGAAGGCGACGGCAGGGCTCGAACTGCTTAAGGCCCACGCAGTTATCAGTCGCTCGTGGCTGTTGGCACAGATGAAGCGTCGCGAGGACAGTCAGGAGCAGAAGAACGGATTCTTCTCGTTCCAGAAGAAAGACGACGAAATGATACGCTGGTACGATCGCGAAGACCATACCATCTTCGATGTCTGTGCCGATGACCACTGCCAGCGCTATCAGGGCATCACCAAGCAGACCAGCCGCAATGTGGAACAGGCTCTGAAGGCTACCCGCGGACAGATACTCTGCTATGGCGACGATATCTGCGATGCCCGTTTCTCTAAGTGCTGTGGAGGTCGTACCGAGGAGTTTCAGTACTGTTGGGAAGACACTCCCAAGCCTTATCTGGTCAGCGTCGAGGATCCTTTCTGTAACACCAACGACAAAGCCGTGCTCTCACAGGTGCTCAACGACTATGACTTGGAGACCAACGATTTCTACCGCTGGACCGTCGAATATACTACCGACGAACTTTCCAACCTCATCAATGCCAAGCTGAAGGACGACTTCGGTACCGTTACCGACCTTATTCCTTTGGAGCGAGGCAAGAGCGGACGCATCTGGAAACTGAAGATTGTGGGTACCAAGAAGACCTTCACCATCGGCAAGGAGTTGGAGATTCGCCGTGCACTCAGCGAGAGCCACCTCTATAGTTCAGCCTTCGACGTGGAGAAAACACCTACCGGATTCCGTCTTCACGGCATGGGCTGGGGCCATGGGGTAGGCTTGTGCCAGATTGGTGCTGCCGTCATGGGGCAGCAGGGATACAGCTACGAACAGATACTGCTGCACTACTATCGTGGTGCCGAAATAAAACGAATCTATTAATTAAGTATGATGAATAGTAAAAGAAATCCGTGGTCGTGGATACCGACCCTCTACATCGCCGAAGGACTGCCCAACGTGGTGGTGATGACGGTGGCTGTAGTTATGTATATGCAGTTAGGGCTGACCGATACAGACATAGCCCTCTATACTGGCTGGTTAGGACTGCCGTGGGTCATCAAACCCCTGTGGAGTCCCTTCGTTGACCTCTATCGCACCAAGCGTTGGTGGGTGCTGACCATGCAGTTGCTGTTGGGCTCGTCGCTGGCAGGTGTCGCCTTTACGCTCAACACTCCTTTCTGGTTCCAGGGCACTATGACCTTCTTCTTCCTGATGGCCTTCAGTAGTGCAACCCACGACATTGCCGCTGACGGCTACTATATGCTCGAGTTGGATGACCACCAGCAGGTGTGGTTTGTGGGCATCCGCAACACCTTCTATCGCCTGGCCGTCATCTTCGGCAACGGTGTGTTGATTCCCGTGGCAGGTGTGCTGCAGGTGATGTTCCGCTATCAGATGGCGTACACTTGGTGTCTCGTGTTCTACGGACTGGCAGCCCTCTTCATTGCCATCTGGCTCTACCACAGTTCTGTCATGCCGCGTGCAGCGAAGGACACGCCCCACGACACCAATGCCCGCGAGGTCATGAATGGTGTGGTGACAGCCTTCAAGACTTTCTTCCAGAAGCTGCCTCCGCGTGAGATGATGTATGCCATGCTGTTCCTCTTGTTCTACCGTTTCCCTGAGGCTCTGCTCACCAAGATGAGCGTTACCTTCCTCATGCGCCCCCATTCGGCAGGTGGTTTAGGACTGTCGCCTCAGGAGTTTGGATTGGCCAGTGGCACCGTGGGGGTCATCGGACTGACTCTGGGCGGCATCCTGGGTGGTATGCTTGCGGGCCGCGACGGATTCAAGCGGTGGCTGTGGCCTATGGTGTGTGCCATCACGCTGCCCGACATCGTCTACGTCTATATGAGCTATGCCCTGCCAGACAATCTGTTTGTCATCAGCTCCTGTCTGTTCGTTGAACAATTGGGCTATGGCATCGGCTTCACGGCCCTGACCCTCTATATGCTCTACTTCAGCAAGGGCAACTTCCAGACCTCCCACTATGCCTTCTGTACTGCCATCTCTTATCTGGGACTCATGCTGCCCGGCATGGTTTCCGGTTGGATGAAGGATGCTTTGGGCTATCGTTCGTTCTTCATCATCGTCATGGCTCTGTGTACCATTACTTTTGCCGTGACAGCCTTTATCAAGGTCGATCCGGAGTTCGGCAAGAAGACTGAAGACGGCGAGGCTGCCGAGGCGAGCGAGACAGACGGAAAGTAACCATATCAGCCAACAAATTAGAGCGGCGGGGTTTCACAACCGCGCCGTTCTGTCTTTCTAATGATAGTATTAATAATGGAAAAGAAATCGTTCTCTTTTTGGTGTGTTAATTCGTTTCACGTCGTAAAGATAGGCATTATTTCTGAATTGGCAATGATTTTCTTCGGAAATCTTTACTTATTAGAAACTAATTCTACATAAATAGGAATTTCCCTATCGCTAAATAGGAATTTTTTCTTGCCCGACGGGAAAACTTTCCCTACCTTTGCACCATCAAAGGTTAAATCAAATAAAATCCATACGACTATGAAGAAGATTTTTACACTCATCACAATGGCCACTCTGGCTCTAACGTTTGCAGCTTGTGACAACCGCTACTACGACGACTACTATCGCGGCAGCGACTATTACGACTCCGACGATGCCTTTGTGTTGGAAGGCACTTGGACAGGTTATATCGAGACCTATATGTACGACCGTTTTGGCAAGACGGGCAATGACTACCGCACCACCATGTATTTCGAACGCGAGAATGCCTATGGCGGTTGGGGCTACGAGGTAGACTACAGTCTGCGCAGCCGGTATCAGGACTACTACTACTGCGAGTTCCGCTGGGAAGTCATCAATGGCGACATCTGCGTCCGCTATGCAGACAGCTGGAACGACGTCTGGATCTATCCCAGCCGCCTGACCGCCACCCGCTTCTCGGGCACTATGTTTGACGGTACCTCGCGCGACATCTACTTCGATATGGTCTACGACGGAAACTTCGATTGGGCGCCCTATCGTTACTACGCTCCCACCCGTGGAGCAGGCGAGACCCCTCGCTACCACGCCAGCGGCGAGTTCGCAAAGACAACAAAAGAGGCTTCCAACTAAGGGAGCCTCTTTTTTGTAGCATACGGCTGATATATGGTTATATGCCGAGTCCGCCGTCGAAGGAGCTGGCGACGGCCTTTGACTGCTGGATGCGCGAGTAGGGGGCTACGTCGTTGGTGACCCAGATGTTGCCGCCTATGACGCTGTGGTGCCCGATGGTGATGCGTCCCAGGATAGAGGCGTTACTGTAGACGGTGACGTAGTCCTCGATGATGGGGTGGCGGGGGACGTTGAGCATATTGCCGTTCTCGTCGTACTTGAACGATTTGGCTCCCAGAGTGACACCTTGATAGAGGGTGACGTGGCTGCCAATGATACAGGTTTCGCCAATGACGACTCCTGTGCCGTGGTCTATGGCAAAATATTCGCCAATCTGGGCACCGGGGTGAATGTCGATACCAGTCTGTGAGTGGGCTTGCTCAGTGATGATACGTGGAATGACGGGCACGTTCAACTGGTGCAACCTGTGGGCTATGCGGTAGTGTATCATCGTGTTGACGATGGGATAGCAGAAGATAACCTCGCCGTAGTTGGGGGCTGCGGGGTCGTTGTCGAACATGGCCTGTACATCGGTATAGAGCAGTCGTTTGATTTCGGGCAGGGTATCGATGAACTCGAGCGACAGGCGCTCTGCCTCCTTGTATACGGATTCCTTGGTCTGTATGCAGTCGCAGTCCTTGCAAAACTGTAGTCCATGGGCAATTTGCTTGGTCAGCCGGCGCTGCAACTCCACCATGTGTTCGCCGATGTTGAACGCGCGGATAGCTTCGTCGCTCTGACGCTTGCCGGTATAGTCCGGGAAAATGATGTTCTTCACCAGTTCTACAATGCGCTCCACCTGCTCCACCGAGGGCAGGGGAGCCTCAGTCTGGGGCATCATGCTCACCTCCTGTTTTGTCAGCTTAGACAGCAGGCTGACGTTCTTCAAAAGTATGTCGTTCACACGTTTTTCCATAAGTCATATCATGTTTAGCGCTGCAAAGATACAAAATAAAGTGAAAACTGAAAACTGAAAAGTGAAAAATAAAGTGCAGTGTGAAGAATAATTTTCGCTCACACCAGCGTATGCTGCTCAAAATACCGCTGGACGTCTTCCTTGTAGGAGTCGGAGATGGGGATGTACTCTTCACCGAAAACAATGCGGAAGCGATCTACACTCTGGGTTTTGGTCATGTGGACAATGTAAGAACGGTGAGTGCGCAGGAATTCTGGGCAGGGCAGATAGTCTTCGAGCTTCTTCATGTTCATGAGACTCATAATCTTCTGCCCGTCTGCGAGGTATATGCGTACGTAGTCCTTCAACCCTTCAATGTACAGGATGTCGTCGAGGGATACGCGCACCAGTTTGTAGTCGCTCTTGACGAACATGAAGCGGTCCTCAGCATAGGTTTGCTGCTTCTGCGAGACGGTAAACCAGTCGAGGGCCTTGTTGGCGGCCTTCATGAAGTCTTCGTACGAGATGGGCTTCAGCAGGTAGTCCAGGGCATTGACCTTGTAGCCCTCGATGGCATACTGTTGGAAGGCTGTTGTGAAGATAATTTTGGTCTCAGAGGGTAGCACCTTAGCGAACTCGATGCCTGAGAGCTCGGGCATTTGGATGTCGAGGAACAGCAGCTGAACGGGGTGCTCGCGCAACTCCTTCATGGCCTCCAGTGCGGAGCCGAAGGTGCCTATAAGATGGAGGAACGGGGTCTTTTCTGCGTAGCTCTTCAGCAGTCCTGCTGCCAAAGGCTCGTCGTCAATAATGGCACATTGGATAGTCATAGCTTGATAATGATTTTAGAACAATACAATTTGTGGTCTTCTGAAACACCGCGCTGCCAGATGTAGCGCTCGGGGTAGGCGAGGTCCAGACGGCGCTGCACCTGCTTGAGCCCGATGCCGTGACCGCTATGGTCGCTGGCAGTCTTGGGGTGATTGGTATTTTGAATGTCGCACGTAATCTGCTGCTGGTCGGCTTCAATGTGGATGTGGATGAACGACGGCTCCGTAGGACTGACGCCATGTTTAAAGGCATTCTCAATCAGTGAGATGAAAATCATAGGAGCGACGGGCACCTGATAGTTGGCAATGGACAACTGGTAGTCGACCTTGACGGACTGGGGCAGGCGAATCTTCATCAGGTTGATGTAGTTCTGCAGGAATTCCACCTCGTCCTTCAGTGGTACGGCAGGCTGCTCGTTGTCGTAGAGCAGGTGGCGCAGCATCTTGGAGAGTTCCTGAATGGCCTCCTGTGCCTTAGGGGCGTCAAAGGCAGTCAGGGCGTAGATGTTGTTCAGCGTATTCAACAGGAAGTGGGGGTTTATTTGGTTGCGCAGTGTCTTCAGCTCTGCGTCCGTCCGTGCAGCCTCGGCCTCGCGGCGAGCCTTCTCGTGGTACTCCCAGCGCTGGGCCAGCACTATGGCCGTAGCCACGGCAGCGAAGATGCCCAGTGTCACGATGTCGCGTAAGATGAACAACACCTCGTCTATGGGCATCGGGTCGTGGTTCCTATGCCGAGCTATAGGGCCGAACATCTGGTGCGCGAAGATGGTCCAGTAGTGCAGCCCGACACCCAGCAGTACGATGAGCACAAAGTTGATAAGCAGGAAGTAGCGGCGCTTGCCTGCCGCGAAGAATCGCGGCGTCAGCCACAGGTAGTTCACGTAGAATATGACCATCATGAGCAGCGGAGTCATGCAACTCGTCAGATACTGCACCAGCGTCAGTCCCTGACCACGTAGGAAACTGAGTGGCGACAGGAACATGAAGGCCCAGAAGGCCACGTGCAGGAATGGGCCAAGACGCTTATTCATGACGGATGGCTTCTATGGGGTCCATATTGGCAGCCTTCTGGGCTGGGATGTATCCGAACAGCACGCCGATGAAGACGCACACCATGAACGATACGTAGATGCTCCAGGCGGGTACGCTGCTGGGCATACCGAAAGAGCTTAAGAAGGTGCTGGCCGAACAGCCTACCAGAATGCCTAACAGGCCGCCTGTGACGCTGATAAGCACTGACTCGATGAGGAACTGCAGCGAGATGATGGGGCCTGTGGCTCCTACGGCCATGCGCAGGCCAATCTCCTTGGTACGCTCAGTGACAGATACCAGCATGATGTTCATGATGCCGATGCCAGCCACCAGCAGCGAGAAGGCTGCAGCGACGACGAGGATGAGGGTCACAGTGTCCATGGTTGACGACATGGTTTCCATCATCTCCGCCTGTGAACGGATAGTGAAGTCGTCAGCAGCGTCCCCTTTTAACTTATGGTTGTCACGCAGAATCTGGGTCAACTCCTCAATGGCAGCGTCGCTCAGTTCCTCAGTGACGGCAGAGCACACGATGCTGGAGTACCATGTCTGGGCTGCGATACGTTTCATGACAGTGGTGTAGGGGGCTATCATGACGTTGTCTTGGTCCATGCCCCACGAGTTGTAGCCCTTTGACTTCAGTACACCGATGATGCGCATGGGGATGCTTTTGAAGCGGATGGTCTTTCCAATGGGGTCTACACCTTCGCCAAACAGTTCGGTGACGATGGTCTTGCCTACCACCACGACCTTGGCAGCCTTCTTGATGTCCTCATCGGTGAAGCACTCACCGTCTTCGATGACCCACTGCTTGATGTCCAGATATTCCGTAGACTCTCCGTACATGGACGTGTTGGTATTGTTGTTGCCGTAGATGACCTGCCCGGAAGCGGTGACCTCTGGGGAAACCTTGGTTACATACTTCTTCTCACGGACGATACGCTCATAGTCTGCGGCTTTCAGCGTCTGCATGGCTGACGGATCTTGTCGTACGCCGCCTCGCATATCGGCTCCAGGACGGATGGTCAGCAGGTTGGTACCCATGGTCGAAAGCTCGGCCCGGATGCTCTCTTTCGAACCCTGTCCGATGGCCATCATGATGATGACGGCAGCCACTCCGATGATGATACCCAGCATGGACAGGAACGAGCGCATCTTGTTGTTGGCTACAGCCTTGAAGCTGACTTTAAATAGATTGAGAATATTCATTTTTTCGATGTTTCGATGATTCGACGTTTCAATGTCTCGACGTCTTGTTTAAAACTAGTCGTCTTGTGGCTTGGGCAGCGCAGCCAGGGCCTCCGCTGCCGACTTGATGTTCTGATTGATAGTGTCCTCTCGAATCTTCCCGTCGCGCAGGTTGATGTTGCGTGAGGAGTATTCGGCAATCTCTGGGTTGTGGGTCACGAAAATGATGGTGTGCCCCTGCTTGTAGAGTTCCTGAAACAGCACCAGCATCTCGAACGAGGTGCGTGTGTCCAGGTTACCGGTAGCCTCATCGGCCAGCAGTACGGCAGGGGCGTTGACCAAGGCACGGGCTATGGCTACGCGTTGCATCTGACCACCCGACATCTGGTTGCTTTTGTGCTCCAGACGGTCGCCCAGTCCTACGGCTTGTAGGGCACGGACGGCAGCCTCGCGGCGCTGGCGGGCATCGTACTTGTTGTTATACATCAGCGGCAGTTCTACGTTCTCGACGGCTGTGGTCTTAGCCAGCAGGTTGTAGTTCTGGAACACGAAGCCTATCTTTTGGTTGCGCAGGTGGGCACGTTGGGTTTTCGACATGGTACGTACGGAGATACCGTCCAGGAAGTATTCGCCCGATGTCGGTGTGTCCAGACAGCCCAGTTGGTTGAGCAGTGTCGACTTGCCTGAACCCGAGGTGCCCTGAATGGTGACGAATTCGCCCTCGTAAATCTTGAACGAGACACCCCTGAGGGCTTTCACCGTCTCGGAGCCTACTTGGAAGTAGCGCTTGACGTTCTGAAGTTCGATGACTACTTTTCTATTGTCGTCCATGACTTATTTCTTCTGTTGGTTGCCGTTCTTGTTGTTGTTTTTGGGACGTGGCATGAAAGGGTTGGAGGCCTTTTGCTCAGAAGCCTCGTTGCCGCCATTGATGCTAAAGTCTACCAGCACCTCGGTACCCTCGCCGATGCCACTCACAATCTCAGTCAGCATACCGTTGGAGGTACCAATCTCCACAGCGTGGGCCTTAAAGGTGTTGCCCTCTTTGGTCCAGACCTTGTGGGGGGCTTCCTCGTCTGCAATCTGCTGTCCCTCCTGAAGCAGGGCTTCGTTAGGCGTAAAGCGCAAGGCTTTAGAGGGTACGGCCAGTGCGTTGTTCAGTTCCAGTGTATAGATGGTGACGTTGGCCGTCAGGCCGGGCATGAGTTTCAGGTCCTTGTTGGGAGCACTGATGACCACCTCGTAGGTGACCACATTGCTACTGGTGGTAGCCTGTTGGCGCACCTGCGTCACCTGTCCTTCGAACTTGTCCTCGGGGAAGGCATCGACGGTAAACGACACGCGCTGCCCCTCCTTCACACCACCGATGTCAGCCTCGTCAATGTCGGCAATGACGCGCATGTCGGTCAGGTCCTGGGCAATGGTAAACAACTCAGGGGTATTGAACGAGGCGGCCACCGTCTGGCCTTCCTCAACGCTCTTCGACAGCACTACACCGTCGATGGGGCTGGTGATGGTGGCATAGCCCAGGTTGGTCTGTGCCTTCTGTACACTTTCTCGGCTGGAGGCTACTGTCTGACGAGCCTTGTCGTAGGTCAGCCGGGCACTCTCGTAGTCGTTGGCCGATACGAGTCCCTTGTCAAAGAGGGTTTGATAACGCTTGAAGTTGGCTGTCTCATAGTTCAGCGTACTTTGTGCGCTCGACAGGTCGGCCTTGGCACGATTCAGTTCGCTGATGAGGTTGGTCTTGTCCAGTTCGGCTATCACTTGTCCCTTCTTTACTACAGAGTTGTAGTCCACATAAAGTTTGGCCACAATGCCGCTGACTTGCGTACCTACCGTCACCGATGTGACAGGCTCGATAGTGCCTGTTGCTGTGATGGAGGTATGTATGTCCTGTTTCTCAATCTTGGCAGTCTCGAACGACACCTTTTCTTCTTTCTTGCCACCCGACAGCAGCCAGACGGCGAGGGCTATGAGCACAACGGCTCCCACAGCCCACCAAATCTTCTTGTTCTTCATATATCTCTCTCGTTATTATCTCTCATCGACCTTTGGTCGCTTTGTACCTTCAGGTCAAAGAACTTTCAACTAAATCTTCATCGTCTCACCCTGATAGAACTTCAGCAGCTGCTGGTTCAGGATAGTGGTGTACTTTGACTGCAACTTGTTCTGCTGGGCCTTCAACAGCTTGTCCTTGCCTGTCATCAACTCCACGATGTTCTTCAGTCCCAGCTGGAACTGCTCTGACAGCAGGTCGTAGGAGGTTTGTTCGCTCTCGACGCTGACGAGTGCAGAGCGAAATTTCTGCTGGTTGGTCTGAGCGTCGAGCCAGAAGCCTTCTATGCTCTTCCATAGTGCCTTCTGCTTGTCCAGCAAGTCCAGATCGGCAGTCAGTTGTTGGATTTTAGCCTTGTTAACGGCTGTACGGGCCTTGCGCTGGTCGAAGATGGGAATGCTCAGGCCCAGACCGCCTGATGCGGAGAACTTGTTACGCATCTGTTCGTCCCAGTCAGAATCGTTCAGACTGGTCGTACTCGTGCTGACACCTGCAGTCATTGAGAGGGTAGGCAACCAGCCTGCCTTGGCAATCTTCAGCTGCAAGTCGCCTGAACGCTTGCTCAGTTCTGCATTCTTGATCTCAGGGCGTTGCAGCAAGGCAGCCTCATAGACCGAGACAAGTGACGGAATAGCCTGCAGGGCCTGCTCGTCGCTGGTGGCAGGAACGGCGACGTCAAAGTCCTCTGTGGTCAGCTCCAGCTGCTGTTTCAGCTGCATCTTGAAGTTGGCCAACTGGCTTTCGGCATTCACCAGATTGTATTCGTCGGTAGCACGTTGGGCGGTCAGCTGGGCAACGTCAGCCTTCGACATCTTGCCCACTTCCATCATGGCCTGTCCGCGCTCTTCGTTCTTTTTGCTGGTTTCCAGACTCTGGCGGTTCACCTCGATAGCCTCTGTTTGATACAATATCTGCACATATAGCTTGGCAATGTTTTCCTGAATGGTGTTGGCGGTCTCTTGTACCGTCAGGGCTTCTTTTTCTTCGCTGACACGGTCCAGCTTCACCTGATTGTGGTTCTTGTTGCCGTTCCATACGGTCCACTGGGCATTCACGCCATAGTTACCGTTGTAGTAGGTTTTCTCCGTCTTGGTGTCTACCTGCCCTTCGGTAACGGTCAGAGAGTACTCGTCCGTCCAGGGCCGATAGCCCAGGGTCTGGCTGGTCTGTGCCGTCAGCGAGGGGAAGAGGGCAGCCTTCGACTGCTTGAGGGTTTCCGTTGCCGTCTGCTTCTTCAGCTGCGACTTCTTCAGTGTGATGTTGTTCTCAATGGCATAGCGGATGCAGTCTTCCAGCGTCCACTTTTGTTGGGCGGAGACTGAGAGGCTCATCATCGTAGCCAGTAATAAAATAGTCTTTTTCATATACCTTATTAATTATGTTTAATCGTACATTAGACGTAATTGCAGGTCGTAAATGTTGCGTTTTGTCGATGCAAAGATAGAAAATATCGATGAAATAGCAAAATGAAATAGATTAATCCTATCCCATTAGTAGAAATAATCTTCTGAAACTTCGATGAGATTTCCCCGTTTAACGATGTTTTAACATTTGCGTTAAATCGGGGTATGTTTTGTTGTTTCCTCCATGCCCCCCTGAGGGTTGCTATTTGCGTTTGGTGTAGTGCCTGATGAGGAGGTAGGCGAGGGCAAGGACAACGAGGGCGAGGATGACAATCTTGATGTACTCGGCATACTCGCTGATTTTGTCGTTCAGCTGCTCCTCGGGGACGATGGCATGAAGATACCAGCCTAAGGCGGCCAGAATGCTGTGCCAGGCTCCAGCACCAATGGTCGTGTAGAGCAGGAACTTTCCATAGTGCATACGTGCCAGTCCGGCAGGAATGCTGATGAGGTGGCGGATGCCGGGGATGAGTCTTCCCGTCAGCGTAGCCACGATGCCGTGTTCGTCAAAGTAGCGCTCGCTCTTCTCCACCTTCTCTTGGTTCAGCAGGCACATCTTGCCCCAGCGGCTGTTGGCAAAGCGGTAGATGACGGGGCGTCCCACGTAGAGTGCTACGAAGTAGTTGATGCTGGCTCCGAGGTCGGCTCCGATGGTGGCAGCCAGAATGACGAGCCAGACGTCCAGCTGCCCGCTGGCAGCATGATAGGCTGCCGGGGTGACCACAAACTCGGAGGGTACGGGTACCACGGTGCTTTCGAGCATCATCAGGAAGAAGATGGTACCGTAGTTGAGGTTGGAGAGTAGGGAAGTAATGAGGTTCATTGTTTATTGCTTCGTTTTTTCTAATTGCTCCTTGATATATGTTTCGTATTGCTCGACGGGCATCTCGTCGGGAAACAGTCGTCCCAGCACCATTCGGGCTTCGTTGGCGTTGCGCTCGACGGCCTCATGCAGATAGACCAGAAACTCGTCCCACCGGCCCAGGTCCCAGCAGCACAGTGCCAGATAGGAGTAGCCGTAGGAATAGTCTTTGGCTATGGTACCCAGCAGTTTCTTGAGCATTCGGTAGCTGGCCTTGACATAACGGTTGTCGTAGAGCGAGGTGATGATTCTGAGGTAGACGCTGGGATTGCCGTCAGAGTGGTAGATAGCCTGTGCAAAGACAGCCTGAGCCTCTTCTATCCGCTGTGCCTCCAGCAGGATGTGCCCCTTGATGACCAGCATGTCGTTGTGGTCGCAGGGCAGTTCTGTCGTCTTGTCTATCATTTCCAAGGCTTTTTTCGTCTCGTTCAGGGCACTGTAGCAGAATGCCAATTCCTGATAGATGTGAGCCTTGAGTTCCAGTTCTTCTTCGCAGTCATCATCTACACATTGTAGGGCCCTCAGTGTGACCTGCAGTGCCTCTTCGTTGCGTCCCATGTTGACCAGACAGGCACCTTGGTGCAGCAGGTTCAGCGGGTCGTCGGGCACCAGTTCATCGTAGCGTTCGAAGAAGCGCAGTGCTTCCTGGTTATTGCCCAGTTTGAAGAGGGCGTTGGCCTTCGAGACAATGCCTTCCGGGTCCTCAGGGTCTATGGCAATGGCAAATTCGCTGCTGGTGACGGAGGCTCCGTAGTCTTCCGACATGAACTGGGCAGAAGCCAGTGCGGTCCAATAGGACTTGGAGTAAGGGTGGTTGTCGAGCAGTTCGTTGAACAGCCGTTCTGCCTCTTTGTATTTGCCTACTCCGAACAGTGCACGGGCCATCAGTTCCTTAAAGTCGTCGCTATTGTCGTCCGTCAGACGTGACATCCACTCGTAGGCTTTCAGGCCCACGTTGTAGTCCACATAGAGGTTGCCCACGTCCTTGATGAAGTCGTTCACCTCGTCAGGTGCCGTCTGGGCATAGAGCTTGCGCAGGTATTTGTCGGCCTCCTCAACACGTCCCTGGGCTATCATTATCTCGGCCACCAGGTAGTGGTAGTCGGGAGCCTCCTTGTCGCCAATGCGTTCGGCATACTCGTTGGCCATGTCGAAGTCGGCATCCAGTAGCGACTGACGGGCCATGAAGACATTCAGCAGCACATCGTCAGGATACAGTTCCAGTGCCTGTTCCACCACTTCGATGGCTTTGTCCGTTGAGTTGTTGTAGTTATAGTAGTCTGCGATGTCTACAAAGTCGTCAGCATCGAGGAACATGGTGTCCCCCGATGCTACAGACGCTTCGTAACTGTGCAGCAGTTCCTGAAAGTCGTCGCTCTTGAAGTATTCCTCGTCGAACGGCACGTCTATGATTTCAGTCCTACGGTTTTGTTGAATATCAGTTTGTCAGGTGTTGAGTCAAGGTCCGGCGTGAAGTATCCGATGCGCTGGAACTGTAAGAAGTCGCCAGCCTTCTTCTCCTTCAGGTACTCCTCTACAAAGCAGTTCTTGAGCACCTTCAGGGAGTCTGGGTTCAGCAGTTCTCGGAAGTCGCGTTCGTCGGCACTGGGATTCTCGATGCTGAACAGACGGTCATACAGACGTACCTCGGCAGGAACAGCATGTTGGCAGCAGAGCCAGTGCAGTGTCTTGCCCTTGATCTTACGGTCGGCACCAGGCTGCCCGCTACGCGTCTCAGGATCGTAGGTGGCATAGATGGTCGTCACCTTGCCCTCGGCATCCTTGTCGCAGGGATGCTCCTCGTCGCACTTGATGATGTAGGCGTTCTTCAGTCGGACCTCCTTGCCCGGGGCCAGGCGCTGGAACTTCTTCTCAGCCACCTCCTGAAAGTCAGTACGCTCTATCCACAGCTCGCGACCGAAGGTGATGGTGTGGGTACCGTCAGCCTCGTTCTCGGGGTTGTTGACGGCCTGCATCTCTTCGTACTGTCCTTCCGGATAGTTGGTGATGACTAATTTGACGGGGTCGAGCACGGCACTCACACGGCAGGCTTTCTTGTTCAGGTCGTCACGGACGCTGGCCTCCAACAGGGCATAGTCGTTCAGTGCATCGAACTTGGTGTAGCCTATCGAGTCAATGAAGTTACGGATACTCTGTGACGAATAGCCGCGGCGGCGCATACCGCAGACAGTCGGCATACGGGGGTCGTCCCATCCGTTGACCAGTTTCTCGTCCACCAGTGCCTTCAACTTACGCTTCGACATTACGCTGTATGTCAGGTTCAGCCGGTTGAACTCTATCTGTCGTGTGCCGTCATAGTCGGGGGCAATGATGTCGGGGTTATATCCGCTCAGGTCCTCACCGTTGGCCTTCTTCTCGTCGATGTACTCGCGCAACAGTTCCACGAACTTGTCGTACAGCGGACGGTGAGGCACAAACTCCAGCGTACAGATAGAATGGGTGACACCCTCGAAGTAGTCCGACTGGCCGTGGGCAAAGTCGTACATCGGGTAGCAGTGCCACTTGCTGCCGGTACGGTGGTGGGGTATCTGGATGATACGATAGATGATGGGGTCGCGGAAGTGCATGTTGGGGTTGGCCATGTCCAGCTTGGCACGCAGTACCATCGAGCCCTCTACGGCCTCGGGGGTGTTCATCTGGTCGAACAGCCGTAGGTTCTCCTCCACCGGACGGTCGCGATAGGGGCTGGGACGTCCGGGCTGTGTGGGGGTACCCTTCTGCTCGGCTATTTGCTCCGAGGTCTGCTCGTCCACGTAGGCCAGTCCCCTCTTGATGAGCCATACGGCAAAGTCCCACAGTTTCTCAAAGTAGTCGCTGGCGTAGTAGACGTTCCCCCAGCGGAATCCCAGCCACTTGATGTCGGCCATGATGTTCTCCACATACTCCGTATTCTCCTTGGTGGGGTTGGTGTCGTCGAAACGCAGGTTGCACACGCCTCCGAACCGCTCGGCAACCCCGAAGTCCATGCAGATGGCCTTGGCGTGACCAATGTGTATGTACCCATTGGGTTCTGGCGGGAAACGCGTCTGCAGGCGTCCGCCGTTCTTACCTGCTTCCAGGTCTTCCTTCACAAACTGTTCTACGAAGCTGAGGCTCTTCTTCTCCTCGCCCGTGGTCATTGTCTTTTCTTCCATATATCTTATTTGTCTTTTTAACACTCAACTCTACTTAATCCCCCTCTCATTCAGGGCCTTGGCATACTTAGCCGCATTCTTCAGGTGCTCCTGATAGTTGCTGGCAAAGTTGTGTGTACCCGAGAAGTCCTCCTTGGCACACATATACAGGAAGTCATGCTCCGCAGCATTCAGCACCGCATCGATACCCTTGATGCTGGCTATCTTGATGGGACCCGGGGGCAGACCCTCATACATATAGGTATTGTAAGGCGAGTCCGTTTGCAGCAGCTTCTGCCAGATGCGCTTCAGCCCAAACTGCTTCAGGGCGAACTTGACGGTGGGGTCAGCCTGCAGGGGCATGTTCTGCTTCAGCCGGTTCAGGTACATACCTGCTATAAGGGGCTTCTCAGCGTTGTTTGCCGTCTCCTCGTCTATGATGCTGGCCAGCGTACACACCTCCTCTGGTGTCAACTGCTTCTGGGCAGCCTTTGCCTGACGCTCACCGTTCCAGAAACGGTCATGTTCCTTCTGCATACGCTCCATGAAGTTCTGCACGCTTGTGTTCCAGTACACCTCGTATGTATTGGGCACAAAGAGCGACGCTATCGTTGCCGTGTCGTATCCGTAGTGCTGGCAAGCCTCCTCGCTGAGCAGGACGTCAGCCACAGCGGCAGAGTCTATCATCAGCTTGTGGCCCAGAAAGGCAGCCAGCCCGTCCATGGTGCGCACCTCGGGAATGGTCAGCCGTATGCCGCTCTGGAGTCCGTTCCTCAGACGACGGTAAATGGTGATGGCACTCTCGCCCGGGTTGATGGCGTAGCGCCCCGTACGGATGTTCTCTCCGTAGTCAGTATGTCGCACAAGGCTCATCAGCCCGCTCATGCCGGCATTGGTGGCTATGGGGTCTATCTTGGCAAACACAGAATCCTGCGTGTCGTCCTCATCTATATAGATATATTGCGTCTCGCCCCCCTTTAGCAGAGAGCAGAACAGAAAGTAGGCCGTCAGCATCAGGATAACGCCCAGCCCTCCTGCGGCAACATACAGATAACTGCGTGAATTGAATGTTTTCATCACTTTATTCCATAAATCGCCTGCAAAGGTACGAATAAGTGAGTGAAAATCCAAATTTATTTGGAATTTTCCTTGCCCAGCCGTCAATATGCCATTTCATGCACACCTTTGACGGCACGGCCGGAGGGGTCATTCATATTCTTGAAGGCGGCATCCCATTCCAGGGCAATAGCAGTGGAGCAGGCTACACTGGCCTCCGAGGGTACACTGC
>CAMOWH010000021.1:0-24749 GCA_946628315.1 uncultured Prevotella sp. | reverse complement strand
TCTTGCAGTACAGCAACACACCAAAACTCGACCTTACGAATTACATGCAGTTGCTACTCTTCTGTTTTGTCACAGGCAACAACGACATGCACCTGAAAAACTTCTCGCTCTATCGTCCTTCTGAGGGCTATCAACTCACTCCTGCTTATGACCTCCTCAATGTCGCCATTGCCAATCCGAAGGACAAGGAGGAATTGGCACTTACTCTTGTGGGAAAGAAAGCGAAACTCTGTTTGGCAGACTTTCTTAATGCTGCAAAGACAATGGGACTGGAAGAAAATGTAGTACAGCGTCTCGTCGCAGGGCTTCATAAGGTGTTTCCCAAATGGCAACAGCTTATAAAAGATTCCTTCCTCAGTGATGACCAGAAACAAGCGTATGAAGAACTTATAGTTTCCAGATTGGATAGGTTGTAGATACAAACTCGAGTATGATTTTCATACTCTACCAAAGGGAGCACAGGGGACTGTAATTTTGAAACTCTCCCAGCATTTTACGCTGGGGGAGCCTTACTGACAAAAAAAATCCGCAGGGCCTCGTTGGAAGTCCTGCGGAATTGTTATGTCGTAATGGGTTGTCGTCTGGCGGTGTTAGAAGAACAAGTAGCGGTTGTCCTTCACATCGGCCTTCAGGTAGAGCTCGTTCATGAAACGGCTGGCGGCCTGCATGGCCATCTGCTTGAGCTGGGTCTGCTGCTGCTTGGCATCCATCTTGGCTCCCTCGCGATTCTTCTTCTGAAGAACCTGGAAGACATAGGCGGCACCATTACCCTTGACAGCCTTTGAAACGAACTGTCCGGCCTTGGCGGCTGCTACAGCGCCACTCAGTGCGGGCTCGGAAGCTCCGGCAGACTGAACGAAGACAGGTGCAGAGAAGGTAATCTGGCGAACGCTGTCAACGGTAGCGCCCTTGGCCTTGGCGTCGGCAATAGACTTTACGCCAGCCAACTTCTCGGCTGCCTTCTCGAACTTCTTGTCGCGGATAACCTCTTGCTTGACCATCTCCTCGACGTCAGCGAGGTCGCGATAGCCCTCGGGATGAACCTTGGTGAGAGCCAGTACCAGCAGGTGGTCGTTGTTGCCACACTCGTAGAGAGGTGAAACGTCGCCGGCCTCAGAGTCGAAAATCCACTTCATGGCGTCGCGGGTTGAGCGCAGGCCAGCCACGTTGTGCTCTGAGCTATAGAGGTCCTTGCGCTCCTGAACGCTGAAGCCGAACTTCTTGGCGTTGGCCTCCAGCTGCTCCAGCGTCTTGTTCTCGCTGACATACTGAGAGAACTTGTTGTAGGCCTGTGAGTAGGTGTCCTTAGAGAAGTCGATGGTGTGCTTGACGATGGCGACATCGTACTTGTCAACCATTGCGCGACGGGCAGTCACCTGGATGATGACGTTACCCTGAGTCATTGCCAGATTCTTAGACTCGCCGGCGCCCATGGTGGTCAGCGCGTTGAGATAGTTCTTGGTATCGGCATCGAGGCTCTGGGCACGCTCGTACATGGCAGAGGTGAGCCACTGCTTGTCACCAGTCTGACCGTACTTCTTAGCCAGTGCTTCGAACTCTGCCCCACCCTGCAGGGCGGTATAGATGCTGTCTGCACGCTTCTTGGCTGCCTCGGCAGTCTCGGCACCGACCTGAATCTGACGATACTCTACAGAGTCAGGCAGCTGTACCTTGTTGATAAACTTCACCACGTTCAGCGTGTTGTCGAACTTGGTCTCGAACGGAGCAGAAACACTGCCGACAGCCATTGAGTCAACCTTGGCGGCTATGTCGGTAGGCAGTGCAGTGCGGCTGACGGGAATGCCCATGTAGGCCAGCTGTGACTGAGCCTTGCGTACCACCTCGGCAACAGCCTGACCAGCCTGGAAGTTCTGCTGAGCCTCCTGCATGGTCTTCATCAGTGCTGCGCGGTCAGCAGCAGAAGCTACGACCTGATAGTCGACGTACTTGATGTCGCGGCTCTCGACATACTGCTTGAACATCTCCTTCTGCTCGTTGTACTTAGCCTTGAGGTCAGCGTCGCTGACGGTGACATCGGCATCCTTGATAGCGCTGTAAGGCAGTGCTGCCAGCTGGATGTCGCTCTCCTGGTTCTGTCCCTCGAAAGCCATCTTGGCTGAAACGGGGTTAGAGAGGAGGCACTGTCCGAGCAGCGTCTGATATTTCTGAGCCAGCATCTGCTGACGGAGATTCTTCTCAATGAAATTCCAGTAGTTGTAGATGCGCTGGTACTGCTCTGCCATCTCACCTGCTCCAGCAGTCTGCTGTGCCTTCTTGTAGTCGGCCAGGAACTTGGTGAGCTGTGTGGCATCGAAACGACCTGTCTGCTGATTGACAAACGGTGTCTGAGCCAACATGGGGTTCGTACCTGCCTTCAGGATGTTTTGCATCTCGGCGTCAGTAACGGTGAGGCCCAACTTCTCTGCTTCCTTCTCCAGAATGGTGTTGTTGACAAACTGCTGCCAAACCTGGTCCTTCACCTGATTGAGTTCCTCCTCAGAGAGGTTGTCGCGCCCCTGCGTCATCTTGATGACGTCCTGGTACTCGTCAACCATTGACTGGAACTCCTGAACGGAGATTTTCTTACCTAACACTTCGCCTACTTGCTGACGGCGCTCGTTGCCAGTAGCCTCGCACGAACGGAACATCTCTTCGGCAATGAATGCAAAGAGGGCCAGACCAATCACCGTAGCGAGTACTGGTCCCCAGCTTCTGATTTTTCCAATTGCTGCCATTGTTTTTTATTATTATTTTGTTGTTATTTTCTATTTCAGCCTGCAAAATTACTAAATTTCGCGCAAACATCGGCATCTTTTTGCAAAAAAATACCTTATAATATGACTTTTAGCCTTACCAACTCGATTTTTGTCATTGTATTTTTTACGATTTTAAATTCAAAATGCCCAATACGAATGATTTCGTTGAGCTTGGGGAACGACTGGTATTCGTGCAGTATCAGCCCTCCGACGGTCATATAGTCGTCGCTTTCGGGCAGGTCCAAGTCAAACAACTCGTTCACCTTCTCTATCTCCAGACGGGCCGACAGGATGTATTCACCGTCGGCAAGCTGCTTGGCCACATACTTCTGGCTGTCGTGTTCGTCCTCGATGTCGCCCGTAATCTCCTCCACGATGTCCTCCAGCGAGACGATGCCACTGGTGCCTCCGAACTCGTCGACCACCACGCCCAACGACTTTTTCTGCTGCAGGAAGATGTGCATCAGCTTGCGTGCCGCCATCGTTTCAGGCACGTATGGCATCTCGCGGACGTGCTTCGAGATATCGGCAATGTGCTTGAACAATTCCGACGAGTGGATGTAGCCGATAATATGGTCTATATCATCCCGATAGACCACTATCTTGCTATGGCCGCTTTCTATGAACTTGTTCTTGAGTTGCTCTACCGTACAGTCCTCAATGTCTATGGCGTCAATCTCTGTTCTGGGCACCATGCAGTCGCGCACCTTGGTGTCGGCAAAGTCGAGGGCATTGTGAAACAGCTCCACTTCGTCCTCTATCTCCGTATCGTCCTTGGCGTTGTCAATGCTCGACTGCACCAGATAGTCAAGGTCAACCTTGGTGAACTCCTTACCTTCAGTCTCCTTGGACAGTTTGGCGCCGAACAGGCGCAGCAATCCTCTGGACAAAGCGGTCGAGAAGCGCGAAATGGGATAAAGCAGGACATAGCATATAAACGCCGGCAGGGCGAAAAACGTCAGCATCCCATTAGGATTGGACTTGAAAATGGTCTTGGGCAGGAACTCGCCTGTAAAGAGCACTATCACCGTGGACAACAGCGTATCGCAGGTCACGCGTGCACCGTCGCTTAGGGGGGCAAAGAGCGTTGTGTCGAAAATCTGGGCAAACAGAATGCCATAGACGACCAGGGCGATATTGTTACCCACCAGCATGGTTGAGATGAAATTGCTGGGATGGGCATAAAATACCGCCAAGGCCCGCTGTGAGAGGCCGTTCTTCTCGCGATCCATCTCTGCACGCAGACGGTTGCTGGACACAAAGGCAATCTCCATGCCTGAGAAAAAGGCAGAGAACACCATTGATATAATCAGTCCTATAATGAGTTCTGTCATGGTGTCGTATAGTTTGATTTCTGAGTGGCCTTGTGGCGGGTGGCAGCCTGACGGGCGGGAGGCGGCGGAGCCTGCGTAGTGTCATTCTTCTCCTGCACGCTGTCAGCCTGCTGACTGTTGTCAAAGTCTTCGGACATGAAGGAACCCACACTGTTGGTCACTTCATAGTGTGTCATGTGCTCGTCGCTACGGAAATAGGTTCCCTGCATGGTTCTCTCAGGAGTGACCACCTTGGAGAACTTATGGGAATAGAACTCATGGCGAACGCCGTCCCAGAACAGCTCTTCGCTGTCGAAGACGAGACCGTTGACATTGCGTATATGCACGCGGCCGCGCAGCACCCAAAGTTTCTGCTGGTCATAGTACCAAGCGGTGTCGGCATTGATGTAGCCCTCTACATGAAACTTCTCGTCGAACTGCTCCAAGAAGATACCTTTCTCGAAGGTCCAGCGCGGAGGCTGCTTCACCGTGTTGACGTCCCACCGTTCCGTTACAATCTTATATTTGATGACGCCCGAATCGGAGATAAGTGTATTCACCCCGTAACTGATCATCATCGAGGCGGAATCACGGTCCCGAACGGCAGGCGCAGTGTGTTCCCTGTGCTCTTCACACGAACCCAGGAACACCAGAGACAAGACGATAAGAATAACAGTTAATCGACCTTCCATTTAGCAAACCAACGCTCGTTGAATGTCAATCCGATATTGATACGGAAGCAGTTCTCCGTAATCAGGTCCTTGGCAGAGGAGTGTACCCACTGTGCGCTGATATTCAGCGAGGTACGGTTGTTCCAAGTGTTTACAATGGGAATGCCGAAACCTGCGCTGACGCACAATTCCTTGGGGCCGTCCAACATCACACCGTTACCTGTACTAATATTATAATAAGGTGTAGCATAGGAAGCACCCAGACGATAGTGTACGCGTTTCAGGAACGAACGGGCAGACTGGTTGGGTATCCAGTCAGCACCCACAACCACCTTGTGGCGGTCTTTCAGGAGTCCGCTCATAGATATATATTCTGCGGTGGAACTACTGGTTTGTCTCAATACCGGATAGTCCAACGAGCCCCACTTCTGCATCATATAGTCTGCACCTATGGTCAGGCTGTTCTTATGGACCAATGTCAGACCTGCGCCAAAACTCATGGGCAGTTCGAAGGCATTATTCACACTCTTTTTAGTTGTGCTGGATACGCCGGTCTGCGAATCGGAGCTTGTCATCTCAAGATTGGCATCTGCTCCCAATTTATGCCCAAGGCCGAAGGTAGCACCCACGGTCAGCAGGTTGTCCTTGTTCAACTCCGTCGAATACTGAGCACCGAAGTCAAGCTTCCAGCTGTTGATATTGGTAGAATAGGTTCTCAACAAAGATTTCTGATAGGCATCAGAGGCCGTATATCTTGCAGATTTCTCATATTTACCCCAAAAATAAGAAACGTTGGCACCTATGGACAGGCCCTTGGCAATCTCCCATCCCAAGCCCAAGAAGGCCTGGCTAAAGCCGCCTGAGCCGTCATAGTCCAACCAATAGGCATTCTTCGAAACACTGGCATAATGATCGCCACCAGCATCGCCAATCCATCCTAACGACGTGTAACCATAACCGATGTTCGAGTAAGGAATCACGCCAAAGCTGGCACCAATCTTAGGCAACAGGCGGAAAGCAGCAACAGCATAGTCGAAGTCAGCGGTTTTGGCATTGACCCGCTTGCCACCTTCCTTAAAATTAGTAATCTGGCCAGACACGCCTAAATCAAGAATCATCGTCAACGAATCAATAGAAGAATAGGATGCGGGATTCTGTACATTGACATACTTGCCGTTCCTCACACCCATAGAAAGTCCAGCCATTCCGCGTCCGAAACTCTGAGACTGGTCAGCCAATACACCTAAGCCAAACTGGCTGTAAGGGGATAGCGTCTTGCTCACCTGTCCCATTGCAGATACGGTCAGAAAGCCCATCAGCAGGCTTCCAAATATACGTTTTTTCATCTGTCTTTGTTTAATCAATTGCATTTCAGGTTGCAAAATTATTGAAAAAAAACGAAATAAACGCACGATAAGTGGAAAATATAGGTTAATTTTGCATCGTGAAACATTTAAAAACCGTTTTTAATACGCTTTTCGGGCTTCTCCTGATGCTTTTTTCAGGAGCTTTAACACCCGTTTACGCACAAGAGTCTACCGTCGAGGACATTCTCCCTGACCCGATGGACTCTGTCGAGATTTCTCTGCTCACCTGCCAGCCACACGACGAAATATACAGTCTCTATGGCCATACTGCCATCCGCTATCACGACACGCGGAAGGGTAAAGAGGTAGATGCGGCGTTTAACTACGGCGTGTTCGACTTCAAGAAGCCCTACTTCGTTCTCCGCTTCGTTTTCGGATTGACCGACTACGAGTTGGGAGCCTACCCCTTTAACCTGTTCCTGAAGGAGTACCGCCATCTTGGCAGCATGGTTACCGAACAGGTGCTGAACCTGACCAGCGAAGAAAAGCTGTTACTGCATGAAGCACTCCGCCAAAACCTGCAACCGGAAAACAGCGTCTATCGCTACAACTACTTCTACAACAACTGTACGACCAAGGCCAGGGACATCATCGAGAAATGCATTACCGGAAAAGTAGAATACGCTGAGCGTGAAGGCTTTACACCTACATACCGAGACATGGTTCACGAGATGACGCGCAACCATCCTTGGGCCCGTTTCGGCAATGATTTGTTGCTGGGCATCAAGGCAGACCAGTCCACTACGTTGCGCCAGCAGGAGTTCTTGCCATACAACCTGATGTACGACTTCGACCACGCACAAATATATGAGAACGGCCAGTATCGTCCCTTGGTCAAGGAGCACCGCACTGCCGTTCCTGGTGGTGTGCAAATCACTAAGCAGGGGTTCCCATTGTCACCTTTAGCCTGTGCCATTCTACTGACTATCACAGGACTGATTCTCTCTGTCCTCCAGTGGCGGTCTAAGCGAAGTCTTCTCTTTTGGGACCTTCTGCTCATGCTCGCAGTAGGCACTATTGGCATCATGCTAACCCTGATGCTATTCTCGCAGCATCCCACGGTGAGTCTGAACCTGCAGATTCTACTATTCAATCCACTGCCCTGGTTCTTCCTCTGGCCTGTTATCAAGGGACGCCACAGCCACTATTGGACCATCACCTGCGCACTGATTCTGCTGTTCTTTATCGGCTCCCTGTTCCAGCAATACGCAGAAGGCCTTTGGAGTTTGGCACTATGTTTGCTCATGCAATGTTGTATTCACATTAAAAAAATCTCCAGATGAGAAACCGCTACCTATACATCACCCTCCTGTCGCTTCTGGGCTTCAGTGCCGAAGCAACAGCCCAGGCGCTTGCAAAAGCCCCCCAGCTGGTGGTGAGCATCGCTGTCGACCAACTGCGCACTGACTATCTGGAGACCTACGCCCCACTCTATTCACAAGGCGGTTTCAGGCAATTGCTGTCCAAAGGCTTGGTCTACCCCAATGCCAGCTACAGCTTCAGTCCTGTCGACCAGGCTTCAGCCTGCGCATCCCTTCTGACAGGCAGCACGCCTTACTATAATGGAGTCACCGGTAAGGAATGGCTCGACCGCAAGACGCTGCGTCCCCAGAATATTGTTGACGACAAGGAGAAAGGTCTCTCGCCTGCCCAACTGCTGGCATCAACCTTGGGCGACGAGATGAAAATAGCCTTCAACGGATACAGCAAGATATTTTCGTTTGCCACCACTGCCGAAAGTGCCATTTTGTCAGCCGGCCATGTGGCTGACGGAGTCGTCTGGTGCGCACAGGGCGCATGGAGGACTACTCCCTACTATCCCTCTGGCGACCAGTGGCTTAGTCAATACACGCGTACTTACGCTCCGGCGGAGGATGCCAACAGGAACATCACTTCTTTGGTTTTAAGATGTATCGAGCAGTCAGGCATCGGCCAAGATGACTACACTGACCTGCTCTGCGTGAACTATACGCTCCAGCCGGACATTGTCGGCTATCAACTGTTGGACCACAACATTGCCGACCTCATCAAGTGCATCCAGCGCAAGTTGCCCAACGAGCGCGTCCTGTTTGTTCTTACCGGCACAGGTACGACGACTGAGGAGCGCGAGGAAGAGAACGAGCGTTTCCGTATTCCTACCGGCAAGTTCTACATCAACCGGGCTGCCAGTCTGCTCAATATGTATCTGGGGGCTGTCTACGGCTCTGCCCAATACGTAGAGGCCTGTCACAAGAACCAGCTATACCTGAATCGCAAATTCATTGAGAAGAAGAACCTCAACCTGGGCAATGTGCTCCGGCAGGCCCAGGAGTTCGTCCTGCAGATGTCAGGTGTGCGAAATGTCTATACCAGCACCCAGCTGCTGACCAGCGACAGCCAACTGCTGGAGCGTGTGCGCAACGGCTTTAACATAGACAAGTGCGGCGACCTGCTCATCGACATTGCACCCGGCTGGCAACTTGTCAACGAAGATACACATGCCAGCAGCACATCACGTGCCAGCTACATTCCCTTCCCTATCATATTCTTCGGGGCTAACATTGAAGCCCAGCGCATTGTCACCCCTGTCACAGTAGACCGTATTGCGCCTACTGTAGCACGCGCTATCCGCATCCGAGCACCCAATGCCTGCTCGGCAGAACCGCTTTTTTAAAGGTAAAAGCGTAAAAAGGTAAAAAAGTAAAGGGTATTCTTCACTTTTTTTCGTACCTTTGCACCCCGAATTATATTAATAAGGTAAACAATAAAAATTTAGATATGAATTTCAACAAGATTTTACGTTCATTGTTCGGCGACAAATCGTCGCGCGACATGAAACTCATCCAGCCGCTCGTCGAGAAGGTGAAAGCAGCCTATCCGGCCATCCAGCAACTGGATAACGACCAGCTACGTCAGCGCACCAAGGACATTCAGCGCCAGATTCAGGACTCGGCCAACCAGCAGAAAGAAGAAATCGAAAAGCTCAAGGCCACCATCGAGGAAACGCCTATTGACGAGCGTGCCGACATCTTCGCCCAGATAGACAAGTTGGAGAAGGAGGTTCTCGACATCTACGAGAAAGCCCTCGACGAGGCTATGCCAGAGGTTTTCGCCATTGTCAAGGAGACAGCCCGCCGCTTTGCCGAGAACGAGGAGACCATTGTGACTGCCACAGACTTTGACCGCGAACTGGCTGCCGATCCCCGTAAGGACTTCATCACCATTGACGGTGACAAGGCCATCTATCATAACCACTGGACGGCAGGTGGCAATGACCTGAAATGGGAAATGGTACACTACGACGTTCAGTTGTTCGGCGGCACGGTGCTCCATCAGGGTAAGATTGCCGAGATGGCCACCGGTGAGGGTAAGACGCTCGTCGCTACCCTGCCCGTGTTCCTCAACGCCCTGACGGGCAATGGCGTCCACGTGGTGACCGTCAACGACTATCTGGCCAAGCGTGACTCTGAGTGGATGGGACCGCTCTATATGTTCCACGGACTCTCCGTAGACTGCATTGACAAGCACCAGCCCAACTCACCCGAGCGCCGCCGCGCCTATCAGGCCGACATCACGTTCGGTACCAACAACGAGTTCGGTTTCGACTACCTGCGCGACAATATGGCCATCTCGCCTGCCGACCTCGTGCAGCGCGCCCACAACTACGCCATCGTCGACGAGGTTGACTCCGTGCTGATTGACGATGCCCGTACGCCACTCATCATCTCAGGTCCTGTGCCCAAGGGCGACGACCAGATGTTTGAGGAGTACCAGCCGCTGGTCGAAAAGCTGGTAGGTGTCCAGAAGCAACTGGCTACCCAATATCTGGCTGAAGCCAAGCAGAAGATAGCCGAGGGCCAGGCCAAGAACGACAAGAAACTGTTGGACGAAGGTTTCCTGGCACTCTATCGTTCGCACAAGTCCATGCCCAAGAACAAGCCCCTCATCAAGTTCCTCTCTGAAGAAGGTATCAAGAGCGGAATGCTCAAGACGGAGGAAATCTACATGGAGAACAACAACCGCCGTATGCCCGAAGTGGTTGAGCCCCTCTACTTTGTGGTCGATGAGAAGCTCAACTCGTGCGACCTTACTGACAAGGGTACGGCGTGGCTGGCCAATCAGGTCAATGATAAGGACCTGTTCGTGCTGCCCGACATCACGAGCCAGTTGTCAGCCCTCGAAGGTGACACCACGCTCAGCGACGAGGAGCGCGTCAACAAGAAGGACGAGATGCTGCAGCACTATGCTGTGCAGTCAGAGCGTGTTCACACCCTGCAGCAACTGCTCAAGGCCTACTGTATGTTCAACAAGGACGACGAGTACGTGGTCATTGACGGTGAGGTCAAGATTGTCGACGAGCAGACTGGACGTATCATGGAGGGCCGCCGCTGGTCAGACGGACTGCATCAGGCTGTCGAGGCCAAAGAGCACGTGAAAGTCGAGGCTGCCACCCAGACCTTTGCCACCATTACCCTGCAGAACTACTTCCGTATGTACCACAAGCTGGCCGGTATGACCGGTACCGCTTCTACGGAGGCTGGTGAGTTCTGGGACATCTATAAGTTGGATGTGGTGGAGATTCCCACCAACAAGCCCGTCATCCGCGACGATATGGACGACCGCATCTACAAGACTGCCCGCGAGAAGTACAAGGCCGTCATTGAAGAAGTGGTCCGCCTGCGCAATGCCGGACGTCCTATCCTAATTGGTACCACATCGGTGGAAATCTCTGAGTTGCTGAGCCGTATGCTCGACATGTATGTCAATCCTGAAACTGGCAAGCGCGAGGGTATCCCCCATCAGGTGCTGAATGCCAAGCTGCACCAGAAGGAGGCTGACATTGTGGCCCTGGCTGGTCAGTCGACCAACGGCAAGGGTGCCGTCACCATCGCTACCAACATGGCCGGTCGTGGTACGGATATCAAGTTGTCGCCAGAAGTAAAGGCCGCTGGCGGTCTGGCCATCATCGGCACTGAGCGTCATGAGTCACGTCGCGTCGACCGCCAGTTACGTGGTCGTGCCGGACGTCAGGGTGACCCGGGGTCGTCACTGTTCTTCATCTCACTGGAGGACAAGCTCATGCGCCTGTTCGGTTCTGAACGCATTGCCTCTGTCATGGATAAGTTGGGCTTCAAGGAAGGCGAAATGCTGGAGAGCCCCATGATCAGCAAACAGGTAGAGCGTGCCCAGAAGAAGGTTGAGGAGAACAACTTCGGTATCCGTAAACGCCTGCTGGAGTACGACGACGTGATGAACAAGCAGCGTACCGTGGTCTACTCGAAGCGTCGTCACGCCTTGATGGGCGAGCGCATCGGCATGGACATCTCGAATACCATCTGGGACCGTGTGGTCAACATCATCGAGACGAACGACTACGAGGGCTGCAAGGAACAGTTCATCAAGGTGTTCGCGATGGAGTGTCCCTTCACGAACGACGAGTTTATCAATAAGAATCACGAAGAACTGTGCGAGGAGGTGTTCCAAGTTGCTATGGGTAGCTTCAAGCGCCACATGGAGCACGTTCAGGAAGTCGCCATGCCTGTCATCAAGCAAGTCTACGAAACTCAGGGACAGATGTACGAGCGCATCGTAGTGCCTCTGACTGACGGTCGCAAGATGTATAACATTCCCTGTAACCTCAAGGAAGCCTACGACACTGAGTGTAAGTCGGTGGTCAAGGAGTTCGAGAAGCAGATTCTGCTCCACATCATTGACGAGGCCTGGAAGGAGAACCTGCGTGAGCTCGACGAGCTAAAGCACTCTGTGCAGAATGCATCGTACGAGCAGAAAGACCCGCTGCTCATCTTCAAACTTGAATCCGTCAAGCTGTTCGACAATATGGTCAACACCATGAACAATCGTTCCGTCTCTATCCTGATGCGTGCCCAGATTCCTGTTATGCAGGAGGTGCAGGAGGCGGCTCCCGAGGAGCATACCCAGCGCCAGCAGTACACCGAGTCGAAGCAGTCGCTGACACAAGAGCAGATGACCGACCCCAACCAGGCTGCCGCTGCTGCTCAGGACACCCGAGCCCAGCAGCCTCGCACGCCCATCATCAAGGACAAACTGCCCGGACGTAACGACCCATGTCCCTGCGGATCAGGCAAGAAGTTCAAGCAGTGTCACGGAAAGGGACTGGTGTAAGACCAGTCTAAAAGTCGAAACATCGAAATCTCGAAAAAATCGTTTATGATTAACATTCAGAACCTCCAAAAACAATTCGGCGAGACTCGTGCCTGCGACATCCCAGCGTTTACGGTCAACGACGGTGACATTCTGGGACTTGTGGGCAACAATGGAGCCGGCAAGACGACGCTCTTCCGACTCCTTCTCGACCTGCTCAAACCCGACCAGGGTTCGGTTGTCTACCGTTTCCCCAATACTGCTGAGGGAACGGCTGAGGCTATCAATCCCGCTGAGTCTGAGAACTGGAAGCAGCACGTCGGCGCCTATGTTGACGAAGGCTTTCTCATCGACTTCCTCACCCCTGAGGAATATTTCTCTTTTCTCGGCAAGATTTCCGGCATCAAGCAGGCTGAGGTTGACCAGCGGCTTGCCCTGTTCGAGCGTTTTGCCAACGGCGAGGTTTTCGGACAGAAGAAACTCATCCGCAACCTCTCGGCTGGTAACAAGATGAAGGTAGGCATCATCTCGGCCCTCTTCCGCCAGCCCGACATGGTCATTCTCGATGAACCCTTCAACTTCCTCGACCCCACCAGTCAGGTATTGCTCAAACATCTGCTTACCGACTATGCCCAGCAGACAGGCTCCACCATTCTCATCTCGAGCCACAACCTGCAGCATACCATTGACATTTCTACGCGCATTGCGCTCCTGGAGCACGGACAGATTATCCGCGACCTGCCCAATGCCGAGGGGAGCGCGGCCCAGGAGTTACAGGAATACTTCAATGCAGAATAGAAAAAAAGCCTAAGCTTTCGCTAATTCTCACCAAAGCTTTCGTTGACTTCAACGAAAGCTTTCATTGTTTCGGCCAAAGCTATGGCTGTTTCCACCTACCGTACGGTCATGTGGAAACAGCCCTGCTTGACTTCATACTTGATATAGCAACGGCCCTCCTCGCGCTTGTCACGTAGCACCTCGGAGAGCACCCACTTCAGCGTATCGTCGCGCACCGGGCGTTCGATGGGATGATAGCGGTTATAGCAGATGTCAAAGGTGGTTCCAAAGAGGTGACAGGAACGTTCGGTAGCATTCTGGTTGTGACGCTGCAGACGCGCAACATCATCCTTGGAGCGCAGAACGCTGGTGACGATGAGCTGCTGGAGGGGAACTCCCTTGACATAAAGACTGTCGTAGAAAGCCTGACCGATGTCCTGCAACAGCAGGGCAGCACGGGGCACCAGATAGGGAATGCTACTGCTGAGGCGGTCAACGTGCCAATAAGGACTCTCACCAATGTAGACCAGTTCTTTCTTGCGTTTCTCGGCATCCTCCCGATTCATAACCGGACGGACGCCCCAGCGCTCTGCTGCCACAATCTGTACACTCTGGCTGTCAGGGAATGCCTTCTTGTAATTGGGCACAGAAAGTATGCGATGCGGAACTGTAGGATTAACTACAGACACCTCGTAGACTGCCGCAGACTGATGACGCTGTGGCAGATGCCGTACGACAGCCAACAACGCCACAATGGCCAGAAAGAGAAACAGGAACTGACGCTTCGTGAGGCTTTTCTTTTTCTTCATATCTGTTAATCTGATTTTAGCATTTCTATTCTGATGGGTTATCTCTTTGCTTTTTGATACCACTCATGCAACATGCCACGTGGGATGCCCCTGCGGACGGCAGCGTCGAGCACACGACGCGCCTCCTCACGGCGCTCAAGCACCAATAGCAAGTCAACATGAGAGACAACATAGAGCGGATCGCGGGGAGAGAGCTGTTCGGCACGCTGCCAGTCGTAGAGAGCCGACTCGTCCTGCTTCATCACGCGCTCCAGATTAGCCCGTGCAGCGTATGCCACTGCTGAGTCGGCATGTTGCTCAATAACCTGATTCAGCTGGTCAAGGGCTTCCTGACGGTGCCCCTGTTGCTGTAGCACAACAGCCAGCGACAAACGTCCCTCAAAATGATTGGGGAACATGACCAGCAGGTCGTTCAGGTCGTTACGTGCCAAATCGAAACGACGTAGGTGAGTGTTGGCATACGCACGATAGAACAATGCAGCAGGATTGCGCGGCTCGTGCTGCAAGACAAGTGCATACTCGTCAATGGCATACTCCCACTGCTTGAGTTCCAGATTGGCAGTCGCCTTGCGCAAGTGCAAGTCTGTAGACCATTGAGTCTCGGCAATCTGCCTGTTGAGTATGGTCAACGAGTCGCGCCAGCGCTGGCTGTCTGACAATTGCTGGGCCTGTATAGCTGATGCTCCCAATATGGCCACCAACAGGACTAAGCCTGCACGATATAGTCTACTATCCATTGTCCGACTTCTTTGGTTCCGTATTGAGTTCCACCCTCTACCTGAATTTCCGGGGTGCGCACATTGGCATCCAGCGAGGCAGTAACAGCCTGACGAATGAGGGCTCCCTCCTTGTCCAACCCGAAGTGTTCGAGCAGCATGGCGGCAGAGAGTATTTGTGCCAACGGGTTGGCCAGATTCTGGCCGGCAGCCTGAGGCCACGAACCATGTACAGGTTCAAACAACGGAGTATGTTCGCCCAGCGAACTGGAGGGCTGCAATCCCATGGAGCCCGTAATGCACGACGTCTCGTCGGTTAGGATGTCACCGAAAGTATTCTCCGTCACAATGACGTCGAAGAAGCGAGGCTCCGTCAGCACACGCATAGAGGCATTGTCTATGAACATGTAGTCGGTAGTAACCTCAGGATACTGGGGTTCCATCTCCTTAGCTATCTGACGCCACAGACGACTGGAAGCCAGCACATTGGCCTTATCGACCACCGTAAGATGCTTGCGGCGCGTCATCGCCATCTCGAAGGCCACCTTCAGAATGCGCTCCACCTCGGGACGGGTGTAGACGTTAGTGTCGTAAGCCTTGTCGTTATCCTGATATTTCTCGCCGAAGTACATACCGCCCGTCAACTCACGGATAACCACAAAGTCGGCTCCGCGCAGCAGTTCCTCCTTGAGCGGTGACTTGTGAAGCAGACAGTCGAAAGTAGCCACGGGGCGCACATTGGCAAAGAGTCCCAGTTGCTTGCGCATAGCCAACAAGCCTGTCTCTGGACGCATCTTCAGCGTGGGATTGTTGTCGTACTTGAGGTCACCAACAGCAGCAAACAATACTGCATCTGAGCGCATACATACCTCGTGGGTGGCAGCAGGATAAGCATCGCCACAAGCCTCTATGGCACAGGCACCTACCAGTGCCTCCTCATATTGGAACTCGTGTCCGCACTTGGCTGCAATAGCATTGAGCACGGCCACACCTTGTTTCATGATCTCCGGACCTATTCCGTCGCCCGGAAGAACGGCAATCTTAAGTTTCATTTTATTCTTGTTTTTTTCGTTATTACGTTATTACGCTATTTCGTTATTTCGAATGTTCACTTTCGACGATATTCAGCATTTTGAAAGTAGCCTTGATGGCGGCTTCCGTCTGGTCAGCATCCAGTCCCCGGGTACGCAGCAGGCCACCTTTGTAGTGCCACGAGATGACCGTCTGCACCAAGGCATCCGTGCGTCCGCCTGGCGGGATGGTAACCTGGTAGTTGGCCAGAATGGGGAAGGTACGGTCCAAATACTTTTTATATATGTAGCGCAGGGCCTTGACAAAGGCGTCGTACTGACCGTCGCCCACAGCACTGCCGTCATACTGCTGTCCGTTGATTTCGACCTTGATATTGGCCCCAGGCTTCAGTCCGTAGGCCGTAGAGACGACATAACTGATGAGCTTGACACGGTCTTCTGAACCATCATGCTTCAGCACGTCGCTGACGATGTATGGCAGGTCTTCCTGCGTCACAATCTCCTTCTTGTCGCCCAGTTCTGTAATGCGCGCTGTCACACGGCGTGTCTGCTCCGGTGTCAGTTCCAAACCAAGTTCCTCCAGGTTCTTGGCTATGTTGGCACATCCGGAATTCTTGCCCAAAGCGTACTCACGTTTACGTCCGAAACGCTCTGGCATCAACTCGTTATAGTAGAGCTGATCCTTGGAGTCGCCGTCAGCATGGACACCAGCCACCTGGGTAAAAACATTCTCGCCCACGATAGGCTGGTTTGGAGCCACCGTGATACCACTAAAACTCTCTACCATGCGGGAGAGGTCGTTGAGTTGGTTCTCCACAATGCTGGTCTTGGCGTGGAACTGGTCCTTCAGAATGGCTTGCACAGAAGCCATCGGCGCATTACCACAACGCTCTCCCAGTCCATTGACGGTGACATGCAAGCCACGAGCTCCGCTTAGTACTGCAGCCAGCGAGTTCGAAACAGCCAAGTCATAGTCGTTGTGAGCATGAAAGTCAAAGTGTACGTCCGGATAGCGTTTCACCATCTTACGGAAGTACTCAATAACCTGCAGAGGGTTCATCACACCAAGCGTGTCAGGCAGCATGAATCTCTGGATAGGCTGATGGCCTGCGACCAGCGCATCCATCATCTGATAGACGTAGTCTGGCGAATCCTTCATGCCGTTAGACCAGTCTTCCAGATAGAGATTGACACACAGTCCACGCTCGGCGGCATAGGCAATCTCCTGCTGAACGTCTTTGATATGCTCATCGGGCGTCCTGTGCAACTGATGAGTGCAATGCTTCAGCGAGCCCTTTGTCAGCAAGTTGATGACCCTGCCACCGCAGTCGGCTATCCAGTCTACACTCTTGCCACCATCCACAAAGCCCAATACTTCCACACGCTCCAGACGCCCCGTTTGTTCTGCCGCACGGCAAATCATGGACACCGCTTCCTTCTCGCCTTCCGACACACGTGCCGAAGCGACCTCAATGCGGTCGACGTTGACGTCATTCAGCAACTTACGGGCCATCACCAGTTTCTCGTGCGGCAGGAAGGACACGCCATTGGTCTGCTCACCGTCACGCAACGTGGAGTCCATAATCTCCACGAAGGGAGCCATACGCTGGTAGCCGTTTACTTGTTGAGCCGTTCCCATTGTTCTATCTTGTCTTTGTTCTCTACCAGGAAATCAATGTCGTCCAGGCCGTTCATCAGACAGTGCTTCTTGTATCCATTGATTTCAAACTGCTCCGAACGTCCTGTAGCCTTATTGGTTACTGTCTGACGGGGCAGGTCTACCTCGACCAGCGTCTTCGGATCGCGCTGAATACTCTGGAACAATTCAGAGAGAAAGTCCTCGCTGACAACTACAGGCAGCACAAAATTGTTCAGTTCATTGTTCTTGTGAATGTCGGCAAAGAACGAACTGATAACTACGCGAAAGCCATAGCCCGCAATAGCCCATGCGGCGTGTTCGCGACTGCTGCCCGAGCCGAAGTTCTTGCCTGCCACGAGAATACATCCCGAGTAGGCAGGGTCGTTGAGCACGAAGTCCTTATTGGGAGTTCCGTCGGCATTGTAACGCCAATCGCGGAACAGGTTATCACCGAAGAAACTTTCCTCGCGCGTCGTAGCCTTGAGGAATCGGGCAGGTATAATCTGGTCAGTATCTACATTCTCCAATGGCAGGGGAACACAGGTCGATGTGATGATATTGAATTTCTGTTTCATAATAGTGTTCTTGGGTCGGTTATTACTCCTGTTACAGCAGCGGCAGCAGCCACAAGGGGCGAAGCCAGGATAGTGCGTGAGCCTGGACCCTGACGGCCCTCAAAGTTACGATTTGAGGTCGAGACGGCATACTTGCCGGCAGGCACCTTGTCGTCATTCATGGCCAGACAGGCCGAACAGCCTGGCTGACGAATCTGGAAGCCTGCCTCAGACAGCACCTTATCCAGTCCCTCCTCGCGAATCTGTCGGTCAACATTCCATGAGCCTGGCACCAACCATGCCACCACGTCTGTGGCTTTCTGACGGCCCTTGACGATAGACGCAAAAGCGCGGAAGTCCTCGATACGTCCATTGGTACAAGCGCCCAAGAACACATAGTCAATCTTCTTGCCCAACAAGTGTTCCCCTGCTTTGAAACCCATGTAGTCAAGAGCTTTCTGGAAGCCTACCCCACCTTCTGCAGGAATGGCTTCGCTGATGCCGATACCCATACCGGGATTGGTGCCATAGGTAACGCGTGGCTCAATGTCTTTGGCATCGAATACCAGTTCTTTGTCAAACACAGCATCTGGGCCACTCTGCAATGTACGCCAATAAGCAACAGCCTTATCCCAGTCTGCGCCTTTCGGAGCATACTCCCTACCCTTCAGATAGGCAAAGGTCGTCTCATCAGGAGCTATGAATCCGCCACGGGCCCCCATCTCTATCGAGAGGTTACAAAGTGTCAGTCGGCCCTCCATCGAAAGAGCGCGTACAACGTCACCACTGTACTCCACAAAATATCCCGTGGCACCACTGGTGGTCAACTGGCTCATCAGGTAAAGTGCCACATCCTTGGCCGTCACTCCTTTCTGCAACTGGCCGTTGATAGTAATGCGCATCGACTTGGGTTTCTGTTGAAGGATACACTGTGAGGCCATCACCATCTCCACCTCAGAAGTTCCAATGCCGAAAGCCACAGCCCCCATAGCTCCGTGAGTCGACGTGTGTGAGTCGCCACAAACAATGGTCATACCGGGCAACGAGAGTCCTTTCTCAGGACCTACGACATGGATGATACCATTGTCCTTGGACATCATGCCATAGTGGGTCAAACCGAACTCGCGGGCATTCTGCTCTAACGTGGCTACCTGTTTGGCAGAAACAGGGTCCTCAATGGGTTTATCCTGGTCATGCGTAGGCGTATTGTGGTCGGGCATACAGTAGATATGGTCAGGACGGAAACATTTCAGCCCGCGCTGACGCATTCCGTCGAAAGCCTGAGGCGATGTGACCTCATGACAATACAGACGGTCTATATATAACTGCGTGGGCCCGTCGTCTACCATCTGCACCACGTGCTTGTCCCATATTTTGTCAAAAAGCGTATTCATACCTTATTTCTTGAATTTGTTAATACAATCGATATATGCTTCAACGGAAGCCGTCACAATGTCTGTATTGGCACCGAAGCCATAATATAACGAACCATCGTACTCCACCTGCATGTGTACCTTACCCACGTCATCTGAGCCCTTGGAAATAGCCTGGATGGTAAACTCCTTCAGTGTCATCTGCTTCGAGATAATTTTCTTCAGCGCCTTGATAGCAGCATCCACAGGACCATTACCCGAGGCTGCAGCCTCAAACTTCTGATTCGAGATGTCAAGCCCAATAGAGGCCACACTCTTGACTCCCTTACCGGTTGTCACCTGCAGGAAGTCTAACTTAACGGCGTGAGCCTCAGCCGTATCGGCACCAGCCAACATCAATACGTCAGCATCGTTCACCTCCTTCTTCTGGTCTGCCAACTTCAGGAACTTCTCGTACACTTTATCCAGTTTCTCCTCTGACAACTCAACACCATTGACATTGAGTCTGTACTTCAGCGCAGCACGACCTGAGCGTGCAGTCAGCACGATGGAGCTATCGTCAATGCCCACATCCTTGGGGTCCATAATCTCGTACGTATGCACATTCTTCAGCACACCATCCTGATGAATGCCCGAAGAATGGGCAAAGGCATTGCGACCCACCACAGCCTTATTCGGCTGTACGGGCATATTCATCAGGCTGGACACCATGCGGCTTGTGGGATAAATCTTTGTTGTATTGATATTGGTATCAATTCCCAGCCCCTTGTGACATTTGAGTATCATGGCAATCTCCTCAAGCGAGGTGTTGCCAGCCCGCTCACCTATACCATTGATTGTTACCTCCACCTGACGTGCACCAGCCATCACACCACTGAAAGTGTTGGCTGTCGCCATACCTAAATCATTGTGGCAGTGGGTTGAGATGACGGCGTTGTCTATGCCGTCCACATGCTCCTTCAGATATTTGATTTTCTCAAAGTACTCCTGAGGCAGGCAGTAACCTGTTGTATCAGGAATGTTGACTATTGTAGCTCCTGCCTTGATAACGGCTTCTACCACACGGGCCAAATACTCGTTGTCCGTACGTCCGGCATCCTCGCAGTAGAACTCTACGTCCTCTACATATTGCTTGGCATACTTCGTTGCGCGTACGGCACGCTCGATAATTTCTTCACGATTGGAGTTAAATTTGTACTGGATGTGCTCGTCCGACGTGCCAATGCCCGTATGGATACGCTTACGCTTAGCATACTGCAACGCCTCGGCAGCCACGTCAATGTCGTGCTCTACTGCACGTGTCAGTGCACAAATAGTAGGCCACGTGACAGCCTTTGAAATCTCAATGACTGAGTGGAAGTCACCCGGACTCGATACAGGAAACCCTGCCTCAATGACGTCTACGCCAAGCTGCTCCAGCGCCTTAGCCACCTGAATCTTCTCAATGGTGTTCAACTGGCAGCCAGGCACTTGTTCGCCGTCGCGCAGGGTCGTGTCAAAAATAAACAATCTGTCGCTCATCTGAGTTTTATGTTAATGTGTTAATATATCCATTTATCCATCGCTATTACGAAAAAAGCCCTTCACACTCGGAAGTGAGAAAGGCTCGTATCATTGTTCTTGTTCGTCTTATACCTTAATTAATACATACCTCATCACTTCCGGCTACGTTGCGCAGTCGAATAATAATCAGGTTGCTAATTAGATTGAAATTCTTCATTTCGTTACTCAAATATCTTATTTCGGCTGCAAAATTACACATTATTCGTGAAATAACCAAACAATTTGCCTGTTTTTTCTTTCTTAAATGAACAATAGGCCAACTCTAATAAAGGAAAAAAGTTCCTCCATCGCTGTTGCAATACTTCTTCAGAAGCGTTTGTATGAAGCGGGCATTATCGCTGACACGCTCTCGATTTCCATCGTAGCCATTGATAAGAACGACAAGATGGGTAGTCTGAAGTTCTATCTTTGTACGTTCATTATCGCTGGTGGGTGTTCCCACCCCACCCTGCTGATCGCGGTAGACGGGCAGCCCATGAATATTAATCATGCCCCGTCCAATACCCTCGTAAGGTTCGCCGTCACGTCCGATGCCCAATGTCAACGTATCGCCAACAAACTTGGACGCGTCAAAGCCTCCTATGCTATACCCATAGCGGATAGAAGCCAGATTAATAAGGTCCACCAACGTGTCAATCTGATACAACTCCTTGCCTTGCAACATTCGACGGATAAGGGCTTCAGAAGCCGGACGATAGCGTGAGGGATCCTTGCCACAGGCTTTATAGACACGGCGCGTAGCAGCGATGGACGATATTTCCTTGAGGCTCTCCGTTGTCAGCGTCTCGCGAAAGTGCTCTTCCAACTGGTGTATCTCTTCCCACAAGGCTTCAGAATAAGGAGTATTCTGCACCTTTGCATCAAGACATGCGCCTACGAAATCAGGACATACAGAGGCTATTTCTGGAGAGACTGCTACGTTCATCATCGTGCTGCGATAAAAGATACTTTCGAACGACAGCACTCTGTTCCGTCTGTGCGAACTATGCGGATATTGTAAACGGAATCTTCGTCTTCCTGTTCCATATAGAATGACAACTGGTCACCAGCGTGTGTCTCGGCAACGTATGCGATTTCAAAGCGTTTGATGGCATGTTCACGATACCACTCCATGGGCCATAGGTCGAGGATATGTTCGATATACTTGACCGAATTGACATGCCCGTTGATATCCACATCATTATAATAGGTATCTATAGTACGTACCAGCTCAACCTTGTCACTCATCTTGACACGACCTCCCTTGTCTATAGGGCACTCCTTATCCTTGACTATCCACTGCTCGATGGCTCCGTTATCAATGGCATAGATGTCTGTAGGCTGACGGCTCTCGGTGTCAATCATGGCCCAGATGGAGCGCCCATAGCCATAGATTTTGCCTTCGCCATCAACAACGCGGAAATTTCGTGAAGTAAAATAGCGCATGGCTGACTCCACCCACGTCTCAACGTTGAACTTGGCATACTGTTTGGGCATTTCCGTCATCTCTATGGCCAAACGCGACAGCACCCATGAGCGCTGAATCGTCATGAGATACTTCATGCCGAAGCCACGAGCCGAAGAATGGAAGTCGGCAGCATTGAGCATATGGTTGCCCAGATGTCCCATGAAGAGACGGCCCGAGAAGTCGCAGTGAAACGGCTCGGCCATGAATTCGTAACATCCTATCTTATCCATGCTCTTGTTCCCTTTCTTCCAAGAATTCGCTCACCTGCTCCTGTGTGCCGCGTGTCACGGCAATACGTCCGCTGCGGGTATATTGCAACACACAGCCATATTCGTCCAATGCACGATAGAGCGATATGATGTCCTCCGTTCGTCCACTCTTCATCACGATGATATAGGTAGGATTCACCTCGGTGATTTTGCCATCGTGCCGGCGGATGGTACGGGAAATCTCTGGATTCTGCATCACCAAGTCGGTCTGCAACTTATACAGTCCTGCTTCTCGGATGAACAACTGGTCGTCAGTGAAATAGTTGGCCTTGATGACATCCACCTTCTTCTCTATCTGCTTGGTAATCTTCACTATCTGGTCTTCGTCACTCCAAGCGGTGATGGTGTACTTATGCACGCCCTCGATACTTGAGGCAGACACGTTAAGACTCTCGATGTTCACCTGACGACGGGTGAAAACTGCTGTCACC
Source organism: uncultured Prevotella sp. (assembly GCA_946628315.1). Taxonomy (GTDB): domain Bacteria; phylum Bacteroidota; class Bacteroidia; order Bacteroidales; family Bacteroidaceae; genus Prevotella. The sequence goes on along the minus strand of CAMOWH010000021.1, from coordinate 1,931 downwards.
TGATTCAGGATACCCGCAATATTCTCCGAATAAACCAGCAGCGTATATAGTTTCTTTTTGTCTTCCATTACTTCAATCTTTCAATTCTTCAATCCTTCAACTCTCCTACACCTCCAGCATCATATCGTTAACATTCATTCCCGGTGGCGTCATCGGCAGCACATTGTCTTCCTCTTTGATAGCACACTCCAGAATGAACGGGCCCTTCGTGGCAATCATCGCCTCAACGGCTGCTGCCAAGTCTTCACGCTTCGTAACAGCCTGATACGGAATACCGTAACCCTTGGCTATCAGTTCGTAACAGGGATTCATCATCTTGGTGAACGACTTGCGACGCATCCAGAACATATCCTGCCACTGGCGCACATTGCCCAGATAGTTATTATTCAGCAAAATCATCTTGACAGGAGCTTGTTGCTCCATGATGGTGCCCAGTTCCTCGATACACATCTGGAAGCCACCGTCACCCATAAAGCAGCAGACACAACGGTCTGTAGCAAAGGTGGCACCAATGGCTGCCGGCATACCGTAGCCCATCGTACCCAGTCCGCCACTGGTACAGATACTGCGTTTCTGCACATATTTGAAGTAGCGGGTAGCAAACAGCTGGTTCTGACCTACATCAGTCACAAGAACAGTGCCTTTAGGGGCCAGCTCAGCAACGGCATTCACCACCTCGCCCATCAGCAGCGGACCTTCCTTCGGATGAATGGCAGGCTCTATGACTTTCTCGCGTTCCTTCTGGTCCAAATCCTTGAAAGAGTCACGCCACTCCTGATGATCAGCCTGTTTCAGCAAAGCGGTAATAGCAGGCAGCGACTCCTTACAATCGGCCACCACAGCCAAGTTTGTCTTCACGTTCTTGTCAATCTCGCTCTTGTCAATGTCAAGATGAATAATCTTTGCCTGCTTGGCATAGGTTTTGGTATTACCTGTCACGCGATCAGAGAAGCGCATACCGATAGCTATCAGCACGTCACACTCCTGTTCTTTCAGGTTGACGGCATAGTTACCGTGCATACCCAGCATACCCACGTTCAGCGGATGGTCGGAGGGCAGCGCCGAAAGCCCGAGCATGGTACGGCCGGCAGGGATGTCTGCCTTCTCCAGAAAAGCCTTGAGCTCTTCCTGAGCATTCCCTAACTCAACGCCCTGCCCTACAAGTGCCAATGGCCTCTTGGCTTGGTTGATGAGTGCAGCAGCCTGCTCCACAGCCTCCCTGTCCAATTTCGGATAAGCCACATAGGAACGTACGAAGTCCACCTTCTTAGGCTCCCAGTCAACCTCCTCTACCTGTGCATTACGGGGAAAATCCAGTACCACAGGACCTGGGCGACCACTCCTGGCAATATAGAATGCACGGCTGACCGCCCATGCCACATCCTCTGCATGGCGTATCTGGTAGCTCCACTTCGAGATAGGTTGGGCTACACCCACGAGGTCTACCTCCTGGAAAGCATCCGTACCCAGTGCATTGATAGCCACCTGACCGGCAATCACCACGATGGGTGTCGAGTCCAACATGGCATCTGCCACACCGGTCAGCGTATTCGTAGCACCAGGACCACTGGTCACCAATGCTACACCAACTTCGCCACTCACCCGGGCATAGCCCTCTGCTGCATGTACTGCAGCCTGCTCGTGACGCACCAGTATATGGTCGAAACACTTCTTTTCGCCTCGTGTGTAGTCGAAGAGCGAATCGTATGTAGGCATAATGCTACCACCAGGGTAACCGAAGATAGTCTTCACCCCCTCAGCCTGTAGCGCCCTCATCAGCGCCTTCGATCCTGTAATTCTATCTCTCATTTTCTTAACATATTGACAATTCGGCTGCAAAGTTACGAAAAAAGGTTGATTTTGAAAAGCAATTATAGAGAATTAACGCAACAAAGTGCATAGACAAAGGCATTTCGAGGAAAAACGAAGTG
>CAMOWH010000020.1:0-26053 GCA_946628315.1 uncultured Prevotella sp. | reverse complement strand
GGTCGCAAGCGATTACATACTGGCCGGCACGCATGGCGGCAATCACAAACTCCTTGCCCAGTTCACCTGAGCCTAACAATAATATCTTCTTCATCTTTTATCGGTTTGCATACATATTGTCGTAATACTTCTGGTAGTCGCCGCTGGTCACGTTGTCAAGCCACTCCTGATGGTCGAGATACCAGCGGACGGTCTTCTCGATGCCCTCCTCAAACTGGAGTGAGGGCTCCCAGCCCAGCTCGCGCTGCAGCTTCGACGAGTCGATGGCGTAGCGCAGGTCGTGGCCGGCACGGTCGGTGACGAAGGTGATGAGGTCCATGTCCTCGCCTTCCTTGCGGCCTAACAGACGGTCAACGGTCTTAATCAGCACCTTGATGATGTCAATGTTCTTCCACTCGTTGAAGCCGCCGATATTATATGTATCGGCTATCTTACCCTCATGGAAAATGAGGTCGATGGCACGGGCATGGTCCTCGACGAACAGCCAGTCGCGCACGTTCTCGCCCTTGCCGTAGACGGGCAGCGGCTTGCGGTGACGGATGTTATTAATAAAAAGAGGTATCAGCTTCTCCGGGAACTGATAGGGGCCGTAGTTGTTCGAGCAATTGGTCACGACGACAGGCATTCCGTAGGTGTCGTGGAAAGCGCGGACGAAGTGGTCGCTCGATGCCTTCGAGGCACTGTAGGGCGAGTGGGGATTGTACTTCGTGGTCTCTAAGAAGAACTTGTCGCCGTAGGCCAGATGGTGCTCAGCACTGCTGGCTGTCGTGGTGAACGGCGGCTCGATGCCGTCGGGATGAGTCAGTTCCAAGGCACCATACACCTCGTCGGTAGAGATGTGGTAGAATCGCTTGCCCTCATACTTCTCAGGCAGGCTTTCCCAATAGAGTTTGGCAGCCTGCAGCAACGAGAGCGTACCCATCACGTTGGTCTGGGCAAAGGTAAAGGGGTCTTTGATGCTACGGTCCACATGACTCTCGGCAGCCAGATGAATGATGCCGTCCACATGTTTGTCCAGCATGAGCTTGTAGAAAGCATCGAAGTCGCAGATGTCCATCTTCACAAACTCGTAGTTGGGTTTCTGCTCGATATCCTTCAGGTTAGCCAGATTGCCGGCGTAGGTCAACTTGTCCAGATTGATGATATGGTAATCGGGATACTTGTTCACAAACAGGCGCACCACATGACTTCCTATGAAGCCTGCGCCACCAGTAATGACAACGGTACGTTTCATATTTCTAAATATTATTTCTTTTTCTTCTTCCAATCATAAATAAAGTTGCCAAGTCCAAACACGAGGGCAAAAATAGCCGTTCTATAAAAGTTGATTTCTGGTTTCGTAAAATATTGAAACACAATATCAACGATAGCGGCAAGCACGACCATCCCTGCGGCCTTTGCCAAAAAAGCGAAAAGTTTATCTCTTGTCATAATTCTATTTTGTTGTATTTATCTCCCTAATGTTATAACTTCGCAATCAGTGAATTTATTGCCCTCAATAGTCAGTCTTATAAGCGTTCGTTCCTGGTGCCACCCCTGCAGTCCAGCGGCACCAGGGTTGATGTGCAGCAGGTTCAGCGTCTTGTCGAACTTCACCTTCAATATATGCGAGTGTCCGGCAATGAAGAGTTGGGGCGGTGAGGCATAGAGTTGTCCGCGAATCGAGTAGTCGTAGTTGCCGGGATAGCCGCCGATGTGTTTCATCAGCACTTCCACGTCCTCACACTTCCAGCGCAGTATCTCTGGATACATCAGCCGCAGGTCGCCACCGTCGCAGTTGCCGCAGACGGCACGCAGAGGACGGAACTCCGCCAGCTTCTCGGCCACCTCCAACGAACCGATGTCGCCGGCGTGCCATATCTCGTCGCATGGTTCAAAGTAGTGCAGGTACTTGGGGTCCCAGTACGAATGGGTGTCACTGATGATTCCTATCTTTTTCATGTTCCAAGTCTTACTCCGATGCCCAACATCAGATTGTTCGTATAATTATAGTTGTATAGGCAGTAGCCGATGTTCAGGAAGAAATGTCGCGTGAGGTCAATCTTCATGGCCAGCGTTTCGTAGAAGCAATTCAGTCCGCCCACCACATAGCGTCCCACACCCGCACTGGCACGGAACACGGGCATGGTCAGCTCGGCACGGGCCTGTAAGCCCAGCGACATCTTAGGGCTGACGCTGTCGTCATAGACACCATCCAGCGACGGACCCAGGGCGAAGGCACTGTTCAGCCTATAGGTCGGACTGACGGACAGCCCTGCTACGGTATAGGTAGTAGGATTTCCCAGACTTCGCTTCTTCCATCCGCCATAGGCCACGATGTCCCAGGCCCAGTGGTGCCCCTGGCTGACGGGCTCTGCCGTAAAGAGCGAAGCCCGCGAGATGTCTTCACGACGATTGAAGTAGTAGGCTACCGACATACGCCCTCCCATGGTGTTGAAACCCTCGTTAGGCATACGCAGGTTGGCATTCGACGAGTGCGCATAGCCATAGCCCACGTTCAGGTCCCAGTGGCGCCCCAGCATGAAGCGGAAGAAGACGTCAGCCCCGATGTAGGACATGACACGCGAACCCACCACATGATTGGTCTCGTTGATAATGGACTCGTAAGCTTTCCATCCTGCTGCGATACCTAAGTTCAGCTCGTAGTTGAGCGACACATGACGCGAGAAGTTGATGATGGGGGCTCCCTGAACGATGTAAGCCAGGACTGGCGTTCCGAGCTGGCTGCTGGTCAGAATGGTTCCCACGCCAAAGCCGGCATAGGCTCCGATGGCCGGGGGATTGCCCGCTTGTTGCAAGGTGTACTTCAAACGCAATGTGGTAGATGTATTGATGTTCTCACCCTGCGGGTTGTCACCACGCAGGTAGTTGTTGTTTTGTATGACGCCGCTGGGCACCACGTCGGCCTCCAGACGGTGGACGTAGGTCGTGTCAGCCCATGTCCCCGTAGGAAGTCCGGCCAGCACCAGAAGGAGCAAAAGGATGTGCCTGCAGTTCGTCTTCATAGTTCAAAACGCTTGCAGATGAAGTCGGCAATCAGTTTCTCTGTTGCCTGGAGGCCGAGGACGGAGGTGTCAATGCAAAGGTCGTACGACTCGGCAGCGCCCCACTTCTTGCCGGTATAGTAGTTATAGTAGGCGGCACGCTTGGCCTCGCGCTGCTCAATGAACTTACGGGCCTGCGGACGGTCCAGTTCCTGCTTAGCCATAATCTGCTGAATGCGGAAATCCATCGAGGCCGTGACAAACACACTGACGACATCCTTCCGCTCACGCAGCACATAGTCGGCACAGCGTCCCACAAAGACGCACGAGTCTTCATCGGCAGCCTTCAAGATGGCATCGCTCTGAAACTTGAACAGCGACTCCTGCGAGAAGTTGTTCTGGTAGAGGCTGTTGTCTGACACGTGTGAGGAATGCAAGTTGAACAGCGAACGGAACAGGCCCCGCTGCTCGTCATTCTGCTCAAAGAACTTCTCGGAGAATCCACTCTCCTTGGCTGCCAGGTTGAGCAGTTCCCGGTCATAGTATTTGGCACCGAAGTCGAGTGCCAGCATACGGGCTATATCATGTCCGCCAGAGCCCAGCTGGCGACCTATACAGATAATGATATGCTTATTCATTGTTTACCTTTTAGTCGTTTCATATACCAAAACAGCAGGGGCAGCGTCATCGTAAAAGAAGCGAAGTCGCTGACAGGCATAGCGTACCACACACCGTCAAGTTCCCAGAACATAGGCAGCACATAGGCCAGCGGCAACAGCATGAACAGCTGTCGCGTCAAGGACAGGAAGATGGAAATCTTCACCTTGCCGATACACTGGAAGAAATTAGTGATGACCGCCTGCGAACCCACGACAAAGAACACCATCATCACCACATGGATGCCGCGAGCCGAGAGGCCGAGCAGGGTCTCATCGGTAGTGAAGATGCGGGCTATCTCTCGCGGAAACAGCATGGACAATGCCCATCCCACCAGGAGTATCGTGGTTGCAGCCCCGATGGTCAGCCAGAGACAGCGGAACATACGGTCGTATCGCTCGGCACCATAGTTATAGCCTACGATAGGCTGCATACCCTGGTTCATACCCATGACGAACATAAAGAACACCATGGCTACCGAGTTGGCTATGGAATAGGCACCGACAGCCATATCGCCGCCGTAGTGCACAAACTGATTGTTCATGAAAATAACGATGATGCACGCCGTCACATTCATCAGGAACGGGGAGATGCCTATGGCTATGATGTTATGCACCAGATTGCCCTGCAGACGGTAGATGCCCCGTTTCAGGTGCAGCAGTTCCTTCTTGTCCGAGAACACCCGCATCTGCCAACACAGCGCCAGAGTCTGGCTGGTAATGGTAGCCAAAGCGGCTCCACGGATTCCCCATCGGAACCACCAGACAAACAAGATGACCAACACGATGTTGCAGGCCACGGTGAAAAGCGTGGCATACATGGCGTGACGGGGTTTGCCGGCAGCTCGCAGGACGGCATTCATGCCGAAGTACATATGCGTCACCATGTTGCCCAACAGGATGACCGTCATAAACTCGCGGGCATAGGGCAGTGTCACATCGCTGGCACCAAAGAAACGCAGGATGGGGTCCAGAAATATCAGGCAAACCACCATAAACAGAAAGCCGATAATCAGGTTCAGCGTCACCGTATTGCCCAGCAGATGCTCGGCTGTCTTGTAGTCGCGCTGCCCCAGTTTGACACTGATACAGGTCGACGCACCCACACCTACAGCCGCACCAAAGGCACCCGAGAGGTTCATAAACGGGAACGTGATACCCAAGCCGGCAATGGCCTCAGGACCCACCATCTGGCCAATAAACGCACGGTCGATGATGTTATACAGGCTGCTGGCCGTCATTGCCACAATGGCTGGCAAGGCATACTGCACCAACAGTCCTCCAACGGGTTTCTGACCCAGCTCCAATGCCGATTGCTTATTGTCCATAAGTTATTTTTTGCTCATTTTGGGTGCAAAGGTACAAAAAAATTGATAATTGACAATTGATAATTGATAATTATTTCGTACCTTTGGCCCCATGAAACGACTACTAACCATCATATTGGCTGTATTTAGCGTGCTGACAATTTCTGCTGAAACGCAACAGGAATTGAACAAACGCGTTCGCTACAAGGACGGACCTGCCTACATCTACCGCATTTCCCTGGCAGACAAGCAGGGTACGGATTTCTCACTGGACCACCCCACCCGATTTCTCTCACGCCGGAGTGTCGAGCGCCGACACCGTCAGGGGCTAAGTCTGGATTCTACGGACTTGCCCGTTTCCTATCGTTATCGCCGGCTCATCGAGAGCAGGGATGTCTGCGTGATTGGGCAAAGCCGTTGGCAGAACACGCTGCTTGTCCGCGTAAAGGACACCACCATGATACAACGTGTCAGCAAACTGGCGTGCGTCACGTCGTGCCGTATGGTGTGGCAGTCGCCTGACAGCGTCTCTCCGACGGCCATCAAGACCAAATATCACGAACACTTTGAAGAACGCGACAGCGTCAGCGGCGACCTCTACGGACAGGCTTCCAAGCAAATCACCATGCTCAAAGGCCAACGGCTGCACAACATCGGAATGCGGGGAGAAGCCATGATGATAGGCATCATTGACGGAGGTTTCAAGAACGTCGACAAGATTCCTGCCTTCCAGCACATTGACATCAGAGGGCATCAGGATTTTGTCACACCGGCCTCGCCAAGCATATTTGCCGAGACAGATCATGGTACCAAGGTGCTCTCGACCATGGCCGTCAACGAGCCTTTTTACTACATGGGCACGGCACCCAAAGCCTGCTACTGGCTGCTGAGGAGCGAAGACCAGCAGACAGAGCAAGAGGTGGAGGAAGACTACTGGACCATGGCGGCCGAATTTGCTGACAGCGTAGGGTGCGACCTTGTCAACTCGTCATTAGGATACAACGAATACGACCACAGCTCCATGTCCTACCACCAGTGGCAATTGGACGGCCACACTTCGTTCGTCAGCCGTTCAGCCTCGATGATGGCGGCAAAAGGCATGATACTGGTCAACTCTGCCGGCAATTCCGGCATGGGCACCTGGAAAAAGGTGACCGTTCCTGCTGACGCAGACCACATCTTGACCGTCGGTGCCATGCTGGCCAACGAACCTTACAAAATAGCACCGTTCAGCAGTGTAGGCCCGACTCAGGACCAACGGGTCAAGCCTGACGTGGTGGCCATCGGTGCCCCAGCCAAGCTGGTCAATGGCCGAGGAGTCATCATGGACGACATGGGGACCTCGTTTGCGGCCCCTACCGTCTGCGGGCTGACGGCTTGTCTGTGGCAGGCGCTTCGGCAGATGACTGCAGAACAGCTGATAGCGCTCATCCGCCAGACCAGCAGCAACTACGAACACCCGGACAACATCTACGGTTACGGAGTACCCAACTTCTGGCGTGCCTACCAAATAGGTTCCTACGAACTCAACAAAATGAATATCCACTGACATGCCCACGCTCTCGCACTACACCCTCCGACAACTGAACCTCATGGTGCGCGACGCCATAGCGATGCAACTGCCTGACGAATATTGGGTTGAGGCTGAATTGTCTGAATGCCGTGAGCGTGGCGGACATTGCTACATGGAACTGGTCGAGAAGGACGACAGGAGCAACACGCCCATAGCCCGAGCTTCAGCCAAATGCTGGCGACAGACCTGGCAGATGGTACAGCCCTACTTCGAGCGCACCACAGACCAGCCCCTGCGCGCCGGACTGAAAGTACTGCTGAAGGTCTATGCCCAGTTTCACGAGGCTTATGGCTTCTCATGGATAGTCACAGACATCGACCCCACCTACACCTTAGGCGACATGGCCCGCCGTCGTCAGGAAATCATCCGCCAACTGAAAGAAGAAGGTGTTTTCGACCTGCAACGTGAACTGCGTCTGCCGCTTTTCGCCCAGCGCATTGCCGTCATCTCGGCTTCCAACGCTGCCGGCTACGGAGACTTCTGCCGACAGCTGGAGGACAACGGCTATGGATTCCATTTTACCATCCAACTCTTTCCTGCCATCATGCAAGGAGAGCAGGTGGAGTCATCCATCATCAACGCGCTCAACCAAATTTACAACGACATCAGCCATTACGATGTGGTATGCATCCTAAGAGGCGGCGGTGCCACTGCCGACCTCAGCGGCTTCGACACACTGGCATTGGCCGAGAACGTCGCCCAGTTCCTGCTGCCCGTCATCACGGGTATCGGACACGACCGTGACGAAAGCATCCTCGACATGATTAGCCATACACGTGTCAAGACACCTACAGCAGCAGCAACGCTACTGGTTGACAACCTGCTCAGAGTACTGGACCGCATCGAACGTGCCCAGACATTCGTCAGCCATTTCGTCAGCGACAGCATCCACCGCCATCAGCAGCACATCAGCCAGCTGGCCACACTCATCCCCACCCTCGCCCTGCGTACTGTCAGCGACGGACGCCATCGTATTGAGATGCTGCAACCCCGGCCTCGTTTAGCCATTGAGCGCCTACTGACAGAGCAGAAGCACCGGTTGGAGCGCATGGCACTACAGCTGCAAGGTTTCGACCCCCAGATACTGCTGGCCCGAGGCTACAGCATCACCCTCAAGGATGGGCGAGCCGTCCGCGACCCAGCCCAGTTGAAGCCTGACGACGAGATTGAAACCCGAATAGAAAAAGGAACATTTAAATCTATAGTCAAATGAACGAAGAAACGATAGCATTGCAAAACCATAAATACGAAGAGGCTCTGGCCCAACTGGAAACCATCGTTCAGAAGATGGAGCAGAACGAGTTTGATATAGACGAACTCGCTGCGCAACTGAAAGCTGCGCAGCGATTAATCAAGTTCTGCAAAGACAAGCTGTCTAAGACAGAAGCGGAAATCTTAAAAATACAAACCGAAGCACAGTAAGCCTGCGTCCCCGAACTTACAGCATCACACCGAACGACAGGGCGTGGAACTGCGGTCCCATATCCTTCTTCAGCACACTCATAGGCGAATACTTGAAGTAGGCGCTCACTTTCTTGTATGTCACCATGCCCATGAGGTCGATGGTGACAGGACGGTACTCAATGCCCTTGACGTAGATGTCGTTCTCGTAGTCACCTACCGTGTACTCGTTGTTGATACGTCCTTTCAGGTTGAAGTTGACCACAGGCCCCAGCGTGAAACTCCAACAACTCTTATGCCCGAACTTCTGGGTAAACAAGAAGGGCACTGACAGACTGAAGATGTTAATGGCCGAGCGCTTCGACGAGCTCTTATCGGGAAACGCCCCCACGCCTACCACATGGCTGTCGTCCATGACGAACATCTTATCCTTGCTCAAGGCATAACTGCTCCATTTTGCCCAAAGGCCGACAGAATAGGTCTGCAGCGCTTTCTTGGGCGTGTACTTGTAACGCAATCCGATAGTCCATTCCGTCGAACGGAAGGGTGCAAAACCCACGCCATCGGGAGCACCGGTGGGTGCCGAGAAGCCCAGCGCCAAGTCAAAGTCCAGAAAGTCTGCTTTCTTGTACTTGTCGTAGGCACGCTGCTTGGTGGTGTTCTTTACCGTGTCACCATTGACTATCACAATGGTGTCTCTTCTCTCTAATGCCTGCACGGACAGGGTCATGACCAATGCAAACATCATGGCTAATAACTTTTTCATCGTCATACTTTTTGTTCTATGTTGTTAATCTGTGCGCAAAAGTACTAATTTTTAAGCGATTTCTATCACTTTTTCCGCGAAATTCTTGCACAGGCGCAATATTTTGATTACTTTTGCGTCCAATTTTAGCAACAAACAACATTCAAACTATTATGAAGAACTTAGACTGGGGAAACCTGTCGTTCGGTTACATGAAGACCGACTACAATGTACGCTGTTACTATCGTGACGGCAAGTGGGGAGAAATTGAAGTATGCTCCGACGAGTACCTGAACCTGCACATGGCTGCTACCTGCCTGCACTACGGCCAGGAGGCTTTCGAGGGTCTGAAGGCCTATCGCTGCAAGGACGGCAAGGTGCGCGTTTTCCGTGTAGACGAGAATGCAGCCCGCCTGCAGTCTACCTGCCGTGGCATCCTGATGCCCGAGGTGTCTACTGAGTTGTTCACTGAAATGGTGAAGAAAGTGGTTCGCCTGAACCAGGAATGGATTCCCACTTACGAGAGCGGTGCCACCCTGTATATCCGTCCGCTGCTCATCGGCACCAGCGCACAGGTTGGCGTTCACCCCTCCAAGGAGTACTGCTTCCTCATCTTCGTAACCCCCGTAGGTCCTTACTTCAAGGGTGGTTTCTCTACCAATCCTTATGTCATCGTCCGCGACTACGACCGTTCGGCTCCTCTCGGAACAGGTAAGTATAAGGTGGGGGGCAACTATGCCGCATCCTTGTTTGCCAACAATCTGGCTCACGAGAAAGGCTACGCCTGCGAGTTCTATCTGGACGCCAAGGAGAAGAAATACATCGACGAGTGCGGTGCTGCCAACTTCTTCGGTATTAAGAACAACACCTACATCACCCCGAAGTCAACCTCTATCCTGCCCTCTATCACCAACAAGAGCCTGATGCAGGTGGCCGAAGACCTGGGCATGAAGGTGGAGCGTCGTCCGATTCCCGAAGAGGAACTGGAGACCTTCGAAGAGGCAGGAGCCTGCGGTACTGCTGCCGTCATCAGCCCCATCTCGTATATTGACGACCTGGACAACGGCAAGCGCTACACCTTCTCGAAAGACGGCAAGCCCGGCCCCCTCTCGAAGAAACTCTACGACACCCTGCGCGGCATCCAGTATGGCGACATCGAGGACAAGCACGGCTGGACAACCGTGGTCATAGAATAAACTACAATGGGAAAAGGCAAGCTGGCAAAATTTGCCGACATGGCAACTTACGACAACGTGTTCCAGTATCCATACGGATCGCTGGAACACGCTGATTTTCCTTTAAAGGGCCACTGGCGCGAGCAGTATTTCAAGAACGACAATCCCATCGTGCTCGAGCTGGGCTGCGGCAAGGGCGAATACACCGTAGGACTGGCCAAGCGATACCCCAACGTCAACTTCATCGGTGTCGACATCAAGGGCGCCCGTATGTGGACCGGTGCCACGCAGGCCGTCAACGAAGGACTGAAGAACGTAGCCTTCCTGCGCACCAACATCGAAATCATTGACCAGTTCTTCTCAGCAGGCGAGGTACAGGAGATATGGCTTACCTTCTGCGACCCACAGATGAAGAAGCCCCACAAGCGACTCACCTCCACCTGGTTTCTGGAGCGTTATCGCCGCTTCCTCGTCAACAATGGCATCATCCATCTGAAGACCGACTCCAACTTCCTCTTCACCTACACCACCCTTTTAGTATCGAATAACGCACTGAGCGTTGAGGCTCTCATTACCGACCTCTATAATCCCGCAGCCAGAGGGACTGCCGTTGACTCCAATGCCATTGCAGCATTCACCGAGGCAGCCAGCATTCAGACATACTACGAAAGCATGTGGCTTGTTCGCGGCATCAACATCAAGTACATGAAGTTCCGCCTGCCCCACGAAGGCCAGTTAGAGGAGCCCGACGTAGAGATAGAACTCGACGACTACCGTTCCTACCACCGCGACAAGCGCAGCTCCAAGGACAAGGCAAAATAACATTAATGGTAGCCACAGCCACCATTATTCCCCGCAACCGCTATCACTAAAGGCTGTCCCACGGTCTGGGACAAACAATACTCGGCACTTATTTCGCGTCCACCATGCAGCGGTACCGCTCTCATGGTCCGATAAATATTCACCCAAATATTTTGTTGTTTCGGAAATAAACGCTATCTTTGCAAGCGAGATGTTTCAAACAATAGTATTATGGGAGTAGAGATTCGCGAGCGATACATTGACCCTTATACCGACTTCGGATTCAAGAAGCTGTTCGGCACCGAGCTGAACAAGGACTTGCTGATTAGTTTCCTGAATGCCCTGTTCAACGACAGCACCATGCAAATCAAGGACGTGCAGTACCTGAACAGCGAGCATCTGGGCGACGGCTATGGTGACCGCCGTGCCGTGTTCGATGTGTATTGCATGACGGAGGACGGTGGCCGCTTCATCGTAGAGATGCAGAAGGCAGAACAGGTTTATTTCAAGGATCGTAGCATCTATTATGCCACGTATCCCATTCGCGAGCAGGCCCCGAAAGGAACTTGGGATTACCGTCTGGAGAATGTGTACACTGTCGGTCTGCTGAACTTTACGTTCCCCGAGGATGAGTATCCAGCAGACAGTTTCGTGCATGAGGTGAAGCTGAAGGACGTGGAGGACAACCACATATTCTACGACAAGCTTACGTTCTTCTATTTGGAGATGCCTAAGTTCAACAAACGTGAGGACGAGTTGGTGACGATGTTTGACAAGTGGATGTTTGCATTGCGCAACCTTTCACGGCTGATGGACCGCCCGCAGGCCTTGCAGGAACGAGTGTTCAAGCGACTGTTCGATCAGGCAGAGATAGCAAGTTTCACGCCTCAAGAGCGCCGTGAGTATCAAGAGAGCGTAAAGGACTATTGGGACTACTACAGCACGATGACCACTGCCCACCAGAAAGGCCGTGCGGAAGGCCGTGCGGAAGAACGCCTTGCCAATGCCCGCAGTCTGTTGTCCAATGGAGTTCCGATGGATGTCATTGTCAAGAGCCTTGGCCTTGCACCTAAAGAGATAGCAGCGCTTTAGTGCGCCCGGCGGATAGACGAAATCACTTCCCTCCCCCCCCAGTTGAGGGCAGGGAAGTGACTTTTTTGTGCAAAAGTTTTGCAGTTTCAAAAATAGTTCGTACCCTTGCCGCCGGAGATTGGTGGAAGCACCTGTTTCTCCAGACATTTTATTTGCTCAAATTCCCGAACGAATTAGGGCCTCAGAACGGAAAACGAGCAGAATCTATCACTATTTAGGAGTATGCGCTTATGCGTAGACTTCTCCATAAAGTGATAGAGGCCGTCCTAAGCCTGTTCGGGATTATGGTTGAAGTTTGCTTTTTACCTCTTTACCTCTTCACCTCTTTAAAACAGGGGTGTTGAGGTAATCAGGACGGACTATATGAAAAACAGCCCGTTAAAGAGAGTAACGTCACCTCTCCCTCTCGCCCCGCACCGTCGGCGCACGAGGCTTCAGATACGGGGCGTCTTTTTGACCCCATATAGAGGGGCAAAATGGGTTACTATAGCAGGCCGCTTTGAGTTAGTATAGTAAGTCAAAAAGAGAAAACGCCCGCTGTGACAGCGCGCCCGTTTGTATATTTCATTATTTGAAGGGGAGGTGCCTGACGTTTCACGCCGTGGCACCTCCCCTGTTTTTGGTCCTGGCTTTTGGCTGCTGCCGAGGGTGGATACAATGAAATGCTCAAATAAATTTTGTATTTCGCTCGGTTCACACTACCTTTCACCGTTGGTGAAGGTGCTCTCGCTCGAAAATGCTCAAATAAATTTGGCACTTTGCTCACTTATTCGTACCTTTGCAGTGATGTTTGAGAAATAACAACAAAATGATATAAGTAACTATTTAAAACGTAAAATGATGAAAAGACTTGTAAGTATTCTTTTGCTTGCTATGCCGCTACTGGCTATGGCACAGACGCAGACCAGCGTGACACTGGAGGCTGCAGGACAGTTGTCAGAGAAGATAGCAGAGGCTGATCGCTTCAAGATTGCCGAGTTGAAAATCAGCGGTCCCATGAACGGCGCCGACATCAAGCTGATGCAGGAAATAGTCAACCGCACCAAGGCCAAGACCAAGAACGGCGAGTGTCTGGTGACCAGCGTAGACCTCTCTGGTGCTACCATCGTTGAAGGCAAGGACGGCATGAAGACCAAGGCCAACGAGCTGCCCAACGGGCTGTTTCAGGGTGCCAAGCTGATGAAGGTGTTGCTGCCCCAAAACGTGCTCAACGTCAGCAAGAACTGTTTCCAGGACTGCAAGGAGCTGGTGTCTATCGCCATCCCCGAGAGTGTGACAACCATTGACAACCAGGCTTTCCAGAACTGCGAGAAACTGGTCAGCGTGAGCATTCCCGCCTATGTGACGGAGATTGGCAGTGAGGCTTTTGAGGATTGCAGTGCACTGACAACGATTGACATTCCCGCCAATGTTCGCGAGATAGGCAAGCAGGTGTTCCAGGGCTGCAAGCAGCTGACGACGGTCAACATCATGGGCAACATCAAGGAGATTCCCAGCGATGCTTTCCATGGCTGCAAGGCCCTGAAGACCATCACCATTCCTGAAACCGTTCAGGAGCTGGGCAGTTCTGCATTCGAAGACTGCAAGAGCCTCTCGGGCATCGCCATACAGAACGTACAGAAAATCGGCAGCAACTGCTTCAAAGACTGCTCTTCACTGGAAGAGGTGGGGCTTGAGCGCATCTCTAAACTGGGTAGCTCGGCTTTCCAGGACTGCTCTAACCTGAAGAACGTGGTCATGCAGGGCGGACTTGACGACATCAACAATGACACTTTCAAAGGGTGCAAGAGCCTGCAGAGCATCGGCCTGCCAGCAGGTGTGAAGAGCATCGGCAGCGACGCTTTCCGTGGTTGTAGCTCGCTGAATGCTATCGAGCTGCCCACAGCCCTGACCAAGATTGGCACCCACGCTTTCGAGGATTGCAGCTCGCTGAACGCGATTGTCATTCCCAATCTGGTGAAGAGCCTTAGCAGCTCAGCCTTCCAAAACTGCACCCAGCTGGCTAATGCACAGATAAACGGTTTCGTTCAGGAGATAGAGGCTGACCTCTTCAAAGGCTGTAGCAGCCTGCAGACAGTAAGTATGCCCACCACGGTAAAGAAAATTGGCAATCAGGCTTTCCAGGGATGTATTGCCCTGTCACACATTGACCTGCCCGTAGCACTGCTGTCTATTGGTGACGATGCTTTCGAGAAGTGCAACTCGCTGACAGAAGTCAAGATTCCCGTAGCCGTGACCAGCATTGGCAGCGACGCTTTCTACGAGTGCGCCATGTTGACCAAAGTTGAGTTGTCGACAGCACTGAAGAAGATTGGCGGTTCTGCCTTCCAGAAGTGTCCCATGCTCCGCGAGGTCGTGCTGAACAGTCCCAATCCCCCCTCTATCTCAAAGAGCACGTTCAAGGGTGTAGCCGCCACGTTCTGGATTCCCGTAGGCAGCAAGTCGCTCTACAGCGCCAACAAAGACTGGAAGAAGCTCCCCACCAAGGAGCGTTCGTTAACTCCAACAACCATTATGTAATGACTGAGGTCCAAGATTCCTTGGAGACTTGAAAAATGACACTATATCCAAAAATCATCATGGACGCGCTGGCTACGGTGACGTATGCCGGCACGAAGAAGAACCTGGTAGAGAGCGAGATGGTGGCTGACCAGCCTGCCATCAACGGCAACAAAGTAACGGTGGTGCTGGAGTTCCCACGCGACACGGATCCCTTCCTGAAATCGACGGTCAAGGCTGCCGAGGCTGCTATCAAGTACCACTGCAAGAAAGTTGCCGAGGCCGAAGGTGACCATACGGACGTCGAGGTAGAGATTGTGACCGAGTTCAAGTCGAAGCCACGGCCCGAAGTGGGCAAGATGCTGCCTGGGGTCAAGAACATCATTGCCGTCAGTTCGGGCAAGGGCGGAGTCGGAAAGTCTACCGTCTCAGCCAATCTTGCCATTGCACTGGCCCGGCTGGGCTATAAGGTAGGACTGCTCGACTGCGACATCTTCGGCCCCTCCATGCCTAAGATGTTCCATGTAGAGGACGAGCGTCCTTACGCCGTCAACGTGGACGGACGCGACCTCATCAATCCCATTGAGGCCTATGGCGTCAAGATGTTGTCGATAGGCTTCTTTGTCTCACCCGACACCGCAACGCTATGGCGCGGAGGCATGGCAACGAATGCGCTGAAGCAGCTGATTGCCGATGCCGACTGGGGCGAGCTGGACTACTTCATCCTCGACACGCCACCAGGAACCTCCGACATCCACCTGACGCTGCTTCAGACACTGGCCATTACAGGAGCCGTCATCGTCTCTACACCGCAGCAAGTAGCACTGGCCGATGCCCGCAAAGGCATTGACATGTATCGCAACGAGAAGGTCAACGTACCCATTCTGGGACTGGTAGAGAACATGGCGTGGTTTACACCTGCCGAACTGCCTGAGAACCGCTACTACATCTTCGGCAAAGAAGGCTGCAAACAGCTGGCCCAGGAAATGCAGGTACCCCTACTCGCCCAGATACCATTGGTACAGAGCATCTGCGAAAGTGGTGATGCCGGAGCACCTGCCGCAACGAACAGTGAGACGGCTACTGGCTTGGCATTCATCAATCTGGCCCAAGCCGTGGTTACCGTTGTCAACCGACGTAATGCGGAACTGCCCAAGACAAAGATTGTGGGTGTGAAGTAAAACAAAAAAATGATAATACGGAAAAGAGGCTATTCAGTGATAGCCTCTTTTTCTTTGTCTGCATGACGTGCTTCGCGGTTATGCTTCAGGAACAGCAGACGCTCCAAGGCATATTGGCGGGCCTTGTATATCTGGAAGCGATAGACGCACAGCGTCAGCCCGAAATAGACGATAGCCTGCAGCCATAAACTACGGTACTCGGGCATGATGTCGTAGAAGTCGGCTCCCATGGAATTCAGACGAATATAGGCGCGAGCTCCAAAGGTTGAGGGGAAGAGCCACGACACACCCTGCCAATAGCTCGGGATATTGCTCTGAGGCCACGACGCACCAGTCATAAACAACAGGGGAACAGAAATGAAGACGACAAGCAGCATGACATTCTCACGATACTTCACCATACAGGATACCATCATTCCGAAGAAGATGCAAGCCAGCGTATAGGGAATCATCATCTGGACCAGCGACTGCCAGGTAGCCAACTGCGGGAAGTGGAACAGCCGCGGCACGGCAGCCGACAGCCAGGCTCCCATGACCATGAAGATCATCAGATAGCACATCGACTTGCCCAGCACGATGGGCAGTGTGTCCTGATAGCGCGGGTCATTGGCAGGTATCAGCATACGATAGGGATTATCGTCACGTGCCGTACCCGCCGACAGACCGATACCCAACACCAGCGTCTGCTGCAAAATGAGCATCAACACAGCGGGCAATATGCCAGAGCCATAGCCTCCTGCCGGACTGAAGATAGGCACATCGTCGTAGTCCAAAGGCCGAGCAGCAATCACCTCCTCTCGACGGGTATAATGCCGGCCTAACTTCTTAGTCAGGCTACTTCCCATCTCCATGGACACTGACTGGGCAGTCTGGAAGATAGCCTTATAGGTCAGCATCAGACTCATGTCACAATAGACACTGATGACACCCTGCCTAAGGCCATAGGTATCACCTTCAAAATCCGAGGGTATCAGATAGACGCCTTTTACCAACTGACGACTTACCAGCGACTTGGCCTCGTCCAAATCCTGTGCATGGAACTTGACCTGAACATCGGGTGAAGCATCGCACATACGGATAAACTGGCGAGAGAGCTGCGAGTGAGACTGGTCTACTACGCAGACGGGCACTTCGCGCACGACCTCATTATTATATATCCACGAATACAATAGCGGATATACCAACGGCACCACGATAAAGAAGATGATGACTCCTTCATCCTTTACCACCTGTTGCATCTCTTTACGCCAGATGTAGCAGGCATCTTGCAGGCCTTGATATATATTATGGAATATAGACATAGGTGAGCATTGCATTCTTAATCTTCTTGATAACCAGCCAAGGCAACAACATAAAGGCTGCTAAGGCTACAAAATGGAACCACGCCTCGATGAGAGGGTAGCCATTGAACACACAAATCTGGAACATCATCCAGTAGTGGCGCAAGGGGAACAGCCACGACAGCGACTGCAAGGCGCCGTCCATGCCCATGACAGGAAAAGCCGAACCTGCCATGGAGATACTGAGCACAGCCCACAGTGACGAGACACTCATTGACATACGCAACGACGGCATCAAGCCGAAAGCAAAAATGCCAAACCCCTGTGACGCCAGCACCTGCATCAGTCCTAAGAGTACCAACAACCACGGACCGCCCTGATGCGGAAAGCCGAGATGATAGAATACGTACCACTCATAGCCGAAGACGATGGCCAGCCAAATGATGGTCTGGGGCAGGAACTTACCCAACATGGCCAGGGTAATATTGCCTCCAGCCATCTCCAGCCACTGTTTGGAGGTATTGAACTTCAACTCCGTTCCCAACGAGTAAGTGGAAATCAGGAAAATGAACAACATGATGATTCCCGGCACCATGACGGTACTCAGGTAGACATTATAGTTCGACCAAGGATTAGCAATCTGGTGCAAGTCGATTTTGATGGGTTGCAAAACGGCCTGTATCTGCCTGTCTGTCAAACCTCTGGCCCTCATAGTGGCCTGTCCCACAGCAGCAGAGCCAAGGGTCGAAATGGTCTTCATGTCCTTCATGACCATCGAACCGGCAGCTATCGACGTGTACGTATAATAATATGAAACCTTGGGCTGACGGCTGGCCAATAATTTGTCTATGGTACCCTTGGGAATATAGAGGAATCCGTAAATCTCGTTACGCTGAATGGCACGACGGGCCTCCGTAACACTCGGGAACCTGGCCACCACCCGTGACATCTGAAAGCCGTCCAGACGCCTGATGAGTGAGCGCGAGGTTGCCGTATTGTCCAAATCCACTACGCCGACAGGCATTTCCATAGGCAGTCCGTCATCCATGATAGAGGTAAAAAAGAAGATGACCAGCACGGGGAACAATACCATGCAGAAGCGATAAATGTGATTCTGGCGCAGAATCAGCAATTCTCGCATCATGATTTCGTAGACTACCCTCATTTTGTTCATCTGCCTCTTCCTCAAGCTTTATCCTTTATTTGACTATCAGGCTCATTCCTGGACGCAGGCCTTCAAACTTCTCTGTCGGACGAGCTTTTACCTCAAAGGTCTTCAAGTCATACTGACCATTGGCTTTGGTAGCTTTCCATACGGCGTACGAGCCCATGTCCTTCAGATAGTAGACTTTCATCTCGACCTCCTTATTGAAAGCTGGAACAAAAGCCTTGAATGTCTTGCCGACCTCCAGTCCGTTCAACTGGTCTTCGCGCACGTTGAACGTGCCCCACAGGTCGCTCATGACAGCCACGCTCATGATGGGTGAGCCTGTGCCTACCAGTTCGCCGACCTTGGGGAAGATGTCTGTAATCTCACCTTCCATCTGGGCTATCTGCACCGTCTCGTGGATATACGAATTCACCTCCTGCACAGCACCTCTGGCACGCCCCACTTGGGCTGCAGCGGCCATCTTGTCTTCACGACGCGCACCGTTGCGGGCCATGTCATACTGGCTTTCGGCGGCTTTGCACTGAGCCTCCATGGCCTTGTAGCTGGCATATACTTCATCGCGTTTCTGAGCGCTGATGACACCCTCGTCAAAAAGCCGCTGGATGCGCTGATACGACTTCTCTGCTATCTCCAGTCCTGCCTTGGCTTGCTGCAACAGGTTATAGGCACCACGAATCTGTTCCTCACGGGCGCCGTTCTGGGCTTTCAGCTCCAATGCTGCCGCGGCATTCTCGGCACTCTGGGCCTGTTCCATCTTGGCCCGAACCTCTGGGGCGTCCAGAATAGCCAATGTGTCACCGACCTTCACGTAGTCGCCTTCCTTCACCCGGATTTCGAGAATACGTCCGGGCACCTTACTCGACACACGATACTCACTCACTTCAACCTGTCCCTGAATAATCTCCGGGTCACGGCCTAAGGCGAAGAAACCTATCAAGGCCACAATGGCTACCACTGCTGCAAATCCGATGATTGCATACAGAATGTTGTTATGTTGGGTTTTTGCTGACATAATGCTTATTTCTTAATGTTTAATTATCAATGTTCAAAGTTCCCAGTGCCTTCTTCAGGTTCACCTGACTCAACTTGACGTCTATCTCAGCGTCAATCTTCTGCGACTGTGCTTGCAGCCAAGCGGTCTGGGCTTCCATCACGGAGGTTGACGAGATGACACCTTCACGGAATCCAAGATTAGCCGTACGCAGGTTCTCGTCGGCCTTCTGTGTGCTCGTTTGAGCCAAGGCGAGTTTCTTGTTAGCCTCGTCCACACGGAAGGCGCTCTGGTTCACCTGCAGCTCAATCTTCTCACGAGCATCGTCCATCTCAAGGCGGGCAATAGCAGTAGCCCCCTTCGACGCACGTACCTTGTAAGCTACATCGCCCCAGTTCCAAAGCGGGACACGTACCAGCACTCCGACGTTCCACACGCCAGCGAGCTTACGCTGGAATCCGTTGAACAGGTTCGGGTTTGACACGGCATAACCACCTGTCAGCAGCACCTGGGGCAGATTGCCTGCCTTCAGCATATTAGTAATCTGGTGGCTTATATCCACCATATTCTGCAACTGCTTCAGTTCCGGACGATTCTCCTTCACCTGCTCCATATTGACTACGAGTTCTTCCTTATTTGCTGAGAGGTCGTTGCTCTCTTCGTCAGCCAGCGTTACCTGCTCGTTAAGAGGCAGGCCACAGAGTTGACAGAGGAGCATACGCGAAAGCACCACCCCATCGTTCACCTTGGTCAGCGTCATTTCTGCTTCATTGACCTTCACAGCCACACTCAGTCCTTCCGAGCGCGTGGCAACACCTTCACGAATCATCTTCTGGACGTCACCATCCAATTTCTTAACCAAATCAAGGTAGGCCTCTGCCAACTTCTGTTTGTGACGCAAGGACACTACCTGCCAGTAAGCCTGATCAATGGTGTATAATGTGAGTTGCCGCTTGGCTTCTGCCGAATTGGCTGCAAGTTCTTCGCCCAAGTCTGCCATCTTGTTCATGGCCACGATGGCACCGCCCATGAATACGGGTTGTGTCAGCATGACGGCTCCGGCAAACATGTTTCGCGTATCGGTATGAAAGGCATCGACGATGCCCTGTCCCAAACTATTGCCAATGCTCCCCAATGGTCCTATCACTGAGCCCATCTGCTGTTGCAATACCTCTGGAGTGATGCCCATCACGCCCAAAGCCTGCCAAGTACTCGGTGAAATCTGCCCCATAGTCTCCTTCACATGACCGCCAACATTTGTTGAGATGGTAGTCCCAAGGTTCGATAAAGCCGACTTCTGGTCATCATTCAGCAGCGAAATCTCCTTGCTTGTCCACTCGTAACCGCCAAGGGCACTGATGTGCGGCAAATACTTGGTACGTGCCGACTTGCGCAGATTGGCAGCGACCTCCTGCTTGACGCGAGCCACACTCATCTGCTTGTTGTTGCGCAGTGCCATTGCACGGCAACTGTCAAGCGAAAGCAGTCGCTGGGCTTCTGCTTCCTGAGTGATTCCTGCAGTCAATAGGATGATACCAAGGCCTATGATTCTGTTTCTCATTCCTTTATTTATTAAAAGTAAAATTGCGTTGTCCGATAGCCTGTCCGTCACAGAAGATGCTGACATTGTACTGTCCGCCACCCAGATACTCATTCACAGTCCAGTAGAGTGTCTGGCTGATTTCCTCACCTGTGTACTCAACATCTTTCTTCATCGACCATGCCAGTTGCTTGCCGGCATAGGCAAAGGTTCCACCACCATCCAGCACTTCACCTTCCGGGGGCATCACGCGAACATAAAAGGTACGCATACCATTCTGGGCAGTGACATTCTTGGTGACTGTGAAGCTGACTGCCAGCGAACGGGCGTTTTTCATATATTTCTCCGTCTTACCCTTCTTGCTGAGTGGGGTCAGCGTGATATTTGTTGCATCAAGTTGTGCGGCAATAGCCACTTTCTCTGAGAGTGTTGCTTTCTCTGAAGTCAGCGTCTGGTTTTGCTGATTGCTCTGCTCCAACTCGGAACGCACACGATCGTTCTCTGCCACCAGACTTTCGTTGAGCCGGTTCAGCGAGTCTATTTGCAGGACATACGAGCGTATGACGGCTCGCACCGTAGCCAGTTCTTTCTTCAGTCGCGTAATTTCTGCCACATCGTTGGTGTGCGTCTTTTTCAGTTCGTCAAGCAATTTCTGCGTACGCGCCTGCTCTGCCGTCAGCTGTTCTATGATACTGTCGTTCTTGATATAGGTCTTCATCTCACTGTACTGGGCAGCGAAGTTCTGGTATTCCTTCTCCATCTCCTGCTTGTCCAGTGCGGCCAGTTCCTGCATATCGCGATTGGCCTGTTTTTCCTTCAAGAGACTCCATGCCAACCAGCCCATACCTGCCAATAGCAACACTATGACAGCAGCGACGATTTTCTTATTCATAATGTTCTTAAACTCTTATTTTTCGAAAAACTTCTGCAAATTTAGCCTTTTTCTACGAAATGACCAAGCAAAACGACAATGTTTTTTATAATTTACCTAAATTGCATGATTATTAACGTAAGTGACTACTCTTACGTAAACCTTTACGGAAGTTGACGGAACAAATCAAAGTGAAAGTTTGGTAATCTCAAGAGAATGTCGTATCTTTGCACTCTTAAACAAACTGCTAAACAAAGTATTACTAATAACTATATGAAACAGCTAACGACAATACTTCTGCTGATAGCCACAACACTAACGGCAACAGCTGGCGATAAGCCTATTGACCGCAAGGCGCTGGTCAGCCGCAACAACCCTGTTGTGACCTCTGTAGACACACTGGCTTCGCTGAGCGTGGGCAATGGCGGCTTTGCCTTCACCACGGATGTGACAGGCCTGCAGACATTCCCGGAGCACTATCGGAATGGTGTGCCTCTGGGGACACAGAGTCAATGGGGATGGCACAGTTTTGACAATCCTGAAGGTTATCGCATCGAGGAGTCTTACCAGATGTACGACTTCGGACACGGCCATCGCGAGCTCTATGCCACCCAGCCCAAGACAGGGCGTGCCAAGGGAGCAGCCGACTGGTATCGCATGAACCCTCATCGCCTGCATTTAGGCTGCATCGGCCTTGAACTGGAGGGGCTGAAGCCCAGCGACATCCAGAAGCCACGACAGATACTCGATATGTGGACGGGAGTCGTCAGCTCACAGTTCAAGGCCAAGGGAACGGCATACTCCGTACGGACGGTATGCCACCCTGAGCGCGACCTTGTAAGCAGCCAGATAAGGGGGAAAGGAGCATCCATCAACCTGCGTTTCCCCTACCCTACGGGCGGCCATTCTGACGACGCCTGTGACTGGAAGAGCAATGACAAACACCAGACGGAGTTGGTAAGCCAAACATCCAGCAGCGCAACGCTGAAACGGACCATCGACAAGACGGTTTATTATGTCGTGCTCAACTGGGAAGGGCAGGCTACGCTGAAAGAGAAGGGCAAGAACTACTGGGTCTTGACAACTGACGGACAGCTGCTGACCTTCAGCTGTGAATACCTCTCCAATATGCCTACGACGACCACCACACTACCCACCTTCTCCAATACCCAATCAGCCTCCGCCACTTACTGGCACGATTTCTGGACAAAGGGTGCTGCAGTAGACTTCTCGCTCTGCAAGGACAAGCGGGCCAAGGAACTGGAACGGCGAGTGGTGCTGAGCCAGTGGCTGCTGGCCATTCAGTGTACTGCCAGCACCCCGCCACAGGAGACAGGACTTACCTACAATTCGTGGTTCGGCAAATTCCACATGGAGATGATTTGGTGGCATCAGGCATGGCTTCCTCTTTGGGGGCATGGCCAACTGCTTGACCGCACCCTGCACTGGTACGAGACGGTAGAGCCTATGGCTCGCGAGATAGCCATGCGCCAGGGCTTCAAAGGCATCCGCTGGATGAAGATGACAGACCGTTCAGGCGAGGAAGCCCCCTCCAAGGTGGGAAGTTTCCTGATCTGGCAACAGCCTCACCTTATATACTTAGCCGAACTACTCTATAGAAATGAACAGTCAAAGGCAGAAAAAGAAAAGATACTGAAGCGCTACGGCCGGTTGATTGACGAGACAGCCATCTTTATGGCCGACTTCGCCACCTACGACAAGCAGAACGACCGCTATATTCTAAAAGGTATGATTCCCGCGCAAGAAACACTCAAAGCCGCAGAGACCTACAACTCGCCCTTTGAACTCTCCTACTGGCACTGGGCTTTGCAAGTAGCCCAGCGGTGGCGCGAGCGCAGAGGACTGGAGCGTGTGCCATTATGGGACGACATCATCGGCAAGCTCTCACCGTTGGCCAAGGACAAGGAGAACCGCTACTTAGCCGCCGAGTCGAACCCCGAGACCTACAGTGACTTCCGACTCATCAGCGACCACCCTGCCGTACTGGGGGCTGTGGGCATCTTCCCCATGAGCAGGCTCGTTGACCCGGAGGTCATGAAGCATACCCAGGCGTGGATATGGGACAACTGGAACTGGGACCACACCTGGGGCTGGGACTATCCGATGGTAGCCATGAATGCTGCCCGTCTGGGCATACCGGAAAATGCGGTCAGCGCCCTGCTCATGGACAAACGCACCAACACCTACCTGCCCAACGGACATAACTACCAGGACGGCCGGCTGCGCTGCTACCTGCCGGGCAATGGCGGACTGCTGACAGCCATTGCCATGATGTGTGCCGGGTGGGATGGCTGTGAAGAGAGGAATCCGGGCTTCCCCAAAGACGGCAAGTGGAATGTACGCTGGGAGGGCTTACACCCCCTGCCCGGCAATGTTCAGAGACCTATAGCGTTCCCCGGGGCAGAAGGCTTCGGCAGATATACCACAGGAGGCCGAGGGGGAAAAGTCTATCATGTGACGACTTTAGAGGACAGCAACGAGCCGGGCACCCTGCGATGGGCCAATGCCCAGCAAGGCCCTAAGACCATCGTCTTCGATGTGTCAGGCACCATCTTCCTGAAGTCGCCCCTGCGCTTTACCCCCAACACCACCGTTGCCGGCCAGACCGCCCCCGGCGACGGCATCTGTCTGGCCGACTATCCCGTCATGGTCTCCTCGAACAATATCATCCGCTACCTGCGCTTCCGACTGGGCAACCGGCAGGTGGCCCACCATGAGGGCGACGGTTTGGGCGGCAGTCGCTGTCACGACATCATCATCGACCACTGCTCCATCAGCTGGAGCATCGACGAATGTCTGTCCGTCTATGGCAATCGGGACTTCACCGTCCAGTGGTGCATCGTCAGCCAGAGCCTGAACAATGCCGGGCATCAGAAAGGAGCCCACGGCTATGGGGGCAACTGGGGCGGCAGCGGAGCATCCTACCATCACAATCTGATAGCCCATCATACTTCGCGCACTCCCCGCCTGGGCCCCAGCCCATTCACTCAGACCGACGAGCGCATGGACCTGCGCAACAATGTCATCTACAACTGGACGGCCAACGGCTGCTATGGTGGCGAGGGCATGACGGTGAACATCGTCAACAACTACTATAAGCCTGGCCCCGGCACACCGACCGACGAGCGCGGCCGTCGTATCACCGCCCCCAACATCCGCACCTCGCAATACACCCACCACGACAGTCCCCGTCCCAATGTCTGGGACAAGATGTGGCACGTCTGGGGCAAGTATTACGTCAGTGGCAACGTCAACAGCAGATATCCTGAAGTCACGAAGGACAATTGGACGTATGGCATTTACAACCAAATCAACCCCGAGGCCAACGACGGCACCTATACCGCCGCCACCCGCGACACCATCCGTTTGGCAAAACCCATGCCCTTCGAACCTGTCACCACACAAACGGCAGAAGACGCTTATCAGTTAGTCTTAGCCCATGCCGGTGCCAGCCTGCATCGCGACGCGCTGGATGCTATCATCGTCCGTGACGTCCGGGAGGGCAAGGCCACCTATACGGGCGAAGGCTGCGACCCGGGCATCATCAACACCCAGGACGATGTGCAGATAGAGGGCGGTCCCTGGCCCGTGCTCAAAAACAAGCCTGCCCCCAAGGATACCGACGGTGACGGCATGTCCGATGATTGGGAACGCCAGCACGGGCTGAATCCCACCGATGCTGCTGACGGCAATGCCGTGGGTGTCGATGGCTATACGATGCTGGAAAACTATTTGAACGGCATTATACATTATTAAGCATTAAATAAAGGTATGAGACACTTTTTCAAAATCTTATTCAGCATGCTCCTGCTCTTGCTCTGTGGTCTGACGGCTACGGCGCAGGACAAGTATTTCGCCTTCCCTGGAGCTGAGGGCTTCGGGCGCTATGCTACCGGTGGACGCGGTGGCGTGGTGCGCCATGTGACTAATCTCAACGACAACGGTGCGGGATCGCTGAGGGCTGCACTCAGCGGGTCGCAGAAGAAAATTGTCGTCTTCGACGTCTCCGGCACCATTCATCTGAAGTCAGAGTTGGCCATCACCAGCAATACCACCATTGCCGGACAGTCGGCACCAGGCGATGGTATCTGTGTGGCCGACTATCCCTGTAGCGTCAAGGGTGACAATGTCATCGTGCGCTATATGCGCTTTCGCTTGGGTAACAAGAACATCACACAGAACGGTGCCGACGGATGGGACGGGTTTGGATCGCTGGACCATCACGACATCATCATCGACCACTGTTCCGTCAGCTGGAGTGCCGACGAGTGCCTGTCGATGAGCGGGTGCAGCAATATCACGGTACAGTGGTGTATGGCTACGCAGAGCATGACCTACTCAGGACACTCGAAAGGTAATCACGGGTATGGCGGCAACTGGGGCGGTAGCGGAGCCTCATACCACCACAACCTGCTGGCCCATCACGGCAGCCGTACGCCGCGTCTCGGGCCGCGTCCTACCACACAGATGGACGAGCGCATGGACATGCGCAACAATGTGATGTACAACTTCGGAGGCAATGGATGCTACGGTGGCGAGGCTATGAAGGTGAACATCGTCAATAACTACTATAAGCCAGGTCCGGCTACGAAGAGCAAGAACTACGAGTACCGCATTGCCGCTCCTGGAATACGTACCACGGAGTATGTGACCAACAATCCGGCATATAAGGATGCCTGGCACATTTGGGGCAAATACTACGTGACGGGCAACTACAACACCAAGCATCCCGAGCTCATTTTGGATGAGAACCAGTGGAACATGG
>CAMOWH010000019.1:0-26418 GCA_946628315.1 uncultured Prevotella sp. | reverse complement strand
AGGCCGACCAAGACTGGATATACGACCCGACACCCGACTTCACATGGGGTCTGAACATCTACCTGCAATACAAGAACTTCGACTTTACCATGTTCTGGCAGGGTGTGCAGGGCGTCGATGTAGACTGCCGCGGCTTCAAGTCGCAGACCGACTTCTGGGCTAACTCTGCCATCAACGTTCCCTACCTGAACAAGGGCATGCGCGTGCTGGATGCCTGGACGCCCGCCAACAGCGGCAGCAGCATTCCCGCACTGACCACCGCCGACCACAACAGCGAGGGCCGTGTGTCGTCCTACTATATTGAGAACGGCTCGTATGCCAAGCTGCGCACCGTCCAGCTGGGCTACAACGTTCCGAACGCCTTTACCGACAAGTTGCACCTGGAGCGCATACGCCTCTATCTGTCAGCCCAGAACCTGCTGACCATCAAGAGCGGCAAGTTCTCAGGTGTCGACCCCGAGAATCCCGGATTCAACTATCCTATTCCTCTCAACCTGACCTTCGGCTTAAATGTATCATTCTAAATATGACGTCACTTATGAAAACAAAGATTATATATATCATCTGCGCTGTCTGTGGTCTTGCTTCCTGCAACAGCTTCCTTGAAGACCAGGTGCCTCAGGCCACACTGACGCAGGATGAGGTGAAAGACCCCAAGTACATTGACAATGTGCTGATTTCAGCCTATGCCGGACTGCTCAGCATTGAGGACATGAATGCCTCGTTCTCGCTGTGGAACTATGACACCCGCTCTGACGATGCCTACGTCGGAGGTGCAGGATTCTCTGACGGCGACGTGTTCCACAACCTGGAGCGTGGCAATGGCTTCCTGACCAAGGACTGGAACTTCGCTTCCATCTGGAGCAAGCTCTACAACTATCTGTCACGCGTATCGCTGTCGCTCGACATGCTGAACCAGGCCGACCAGAACAATGCCACCATTCAGCAGCGTACCGGCGAGATGCTGTTCCTGCGTGCCTACGGACATTTCCAGCTGAAGCGTATGTTCAAGAAGATTCCCTTTGTCAACAAGCTGAACATGACCGAGGACGACTATAACAACCTGTCGAACACCGAGTACACCAACGACGAGGGTTGGCAGCAGATTATCAACGACCTGGAGCAGGCCTATCAGGTGCTGCCCGTCACGCAGGCCGACAAGGGCCGTCCCACCAAGGCTGCCGCCGCTGCCTTCCTGGCCAAGGTCTACCTCTACAAGGCTTACCGTCAGGACAATGCCAACAGCAATCAGGTGACGGGCATCAGTGCCGAAGACCTGCAGAAGGTGGTGGAGTACACCAATCCCGCCATCTATACCGCTGCCGGCTACGGCTTAGAGAGCGACCTTCACAACAACTTCCGTCCCGAGGAAGCCTACGAGAACGGCAAGGAGAGCATCTGGGCCATCCAGTACTCCAAGAACGACGGAACCACCTGGGGCAACCTGAACTTCTCCAACCGTCTGATTGTTCCCTGCATCCCTAAGGTACACGACTCGGGTGCTGACTTCTACAAGCCCTCTCACAATCTGGTCAATGCCTATCGCACCAACAGCGACGGCCTGCCCTATCTGGACAATGCCCCTGCTGCCGACTATCAAGTAGGTTCCACCCAGACTGTCGACCCCCGTCTGTTTGTCACCGTAGGCGTGCCCGGCACTCCCTATATGTTCAACACGGACTACATGATGGCCGAGTCCAACACCTGGAGCCGCAGCGGCGGTCTCTATGGTTACTACGTATCGCTGAAGCAGAACGTAGACCCCGCACTGACCGATGTCTATCTGTTCAACTGTGACAACCAGTGGGCTGCATCCATGAACCGCATCGTCTTCCGCTATGCCGACGTGCTGCTGATGCGTGCCGAGGCACTGGCCCAGCTCGGTCAGACCAGCGATGCCATTGCCCTGGTCAACCAGGTGCGCGACCGTGCACTGGGCATGGTCAAGAACAGCATCGTGTCCAACTATCAGGTGAAGTACGGCGTCCGCTATGCCGTAGGTAAGTATAACGGTTCCTATTCCAAGGACCAGACCCTGCAGATAGTCAAGATGGAGCGTCGCCTGGAACTGGCCATGGAGTCTGAGCGTTTCTTCGACCTCGTGCGCTGGGGCGATGCCGCTACCGTCATCAACCGCTTCTACTCTACCGAGGCCGAGAAGATGAACTTCCTGGTAGGCTCGTCGTTTACTGCCGACAAGAACGAGTATTGTCCCGTTCCTTACGAGCAGATTGCTGCCTCTAACGGCCACTACACTCAGAACTGCGGCAACTGGTAATAGAATTGATAATTGATAATTGACAATTTTTGATAATTATGAAAACCAAGATAAAGAATCTAATCTTTGCAGGGCTGCTGTGCTGTGGCATGGTCGCCATACTCACCGCCTGCAACAAAGACAACACCAGCGACATGAAGCTCGACGGCGAATGTCTGGTGGAGGAACTGGTGCTCAACGGACAGTACCATGCCACCGTCAGCGTTGAAAAGAAACTGCTCAAGGTGAAGGTCCCCGTAGACTTCACGGCTAAAGGCGACATGGAGATTACCAGTCTGCGGCTGTCGCCGGGTGCCAAGGCCAACTACAAAGTCGGCGACCACCTCAATCTGGACGGTGCCAAGACGCTGAAGGTCACCAACGGCAACCTCATCATGGACTATCAGCTCTCCGTACGCAACGACGAGGCCCTGATGACCAACTTCCTCTTAGAGGGTGTCAAGGGAGCCATCAACCAGGCTGACCGGACCATCACCGTCAGCGTCACGGGCAACAGCGGCATCGACCTGGCCAACGCCACCTTCGAGGTAGCGTGCAGCGAGGATGCCGTCTGCACCCCCGCCAGCGGTACCAAGGCCAACTTCACCGAGCCCGTAGAGATTGTGCTGACCGACAACACCGCCACCACGACCTATACCGTCTACGTGACCATGATATCCAATCCCGTAGCCCTGTTTGTGGGCGAGGCCGAGAACATCGAACTGCTCAATGTCGAGGAGAAGGCCGCTGCCAAGTGGCTCACCGGCAATATCCCCGGTGCTGCATACGCTTCGTGGGACGACATTGCCAGCGGCAACCTGTCGCTTGACGAGGTGAAGTTCGTCTTCTTCCACCGTCACTGCACACCTTATGGCAACTACAACGGATTCAAGGATGCCGAGCCCAAGGCCATGGCAGCCGTGTCCATGATGAAGGAGCTGTGGAAGCGCGGCGTGGGCTTCGTGCTGCAACGCTCGGCCGTCAACTACGCCATCGCCTTAGGTGCACAGCCTGAAGACTCTTATCCCAACAACGTCTGGGGTACCGACGGCGAAGGCTCCGACCTCATGGGTGCCGACCCCTGGACCTACCGCGTCTATGACATCGCCCACCCGCTGTGGCAGGGACTGAAGCGTTCGCCGGGACTCGGTGACGACCGCATCATCACGCTCGACGAGGGCTACACCATCTGCAACACCACGTCACAGTTCGGCTTCTGGGGTGACTATCCCGATGCAGCCGCCGTCGAGGCCAGAACGGGAGGCCGTGCACTGGGTGGCGACGGCAACGTCTCCTCCTGGGAACTGAAGAGCGCAGCAGGCAGCTACGGCAAGGGCGGCATCATCTGCTTCGGCACCGGTGTCTTCGACTGGAACTCGCCCACGCCCTACGAGTCCAACTACCACGACAACATGGGACGCATCATGCTCAATGCATACGACTATCTAACAAAATAAAAACCTGAAGAATTATGAATACGAAGATATTTTCAACTTTCGCCTTCATGCTGTCAGCCTTTGTGCTGACGGCGTGCAGCGACAACAAGGTTGACGGCGACCCCGCACGCGACTGGGCAGGCACTACCACCGCCTTCACGTCGGACGACGAACAACAGTTCACCACCTTCTACACCCCCTCCGTCGGCAGCGTGGGCGACCCCATGCCCTTCTACGACCACAAGGCCGGAGCCTTCCGCGTGCTCTACCTCCAGGAGTATGTCAACAACATGAGCCACCGCTTCCACCCCATCTGGGCTGTCCAGACCAAGGACGGCTGCAACTACGAGTCACTGGGCGAGGTCATCCCCTATGGCGACAACGACTACCAGCAGGATGCCGCCCTCGGTACGGGCTGCTGCTACTATAACGAGCAGGACGGCCTCTACTACGTCTACTACACCGGCCACAACGGCAACTGCAAGAACCGCGAGGTCATCATGCGTGCTACGTCGCCCGACTTCAAGACCTGGACCAAGGACGACCTTTGGGCCCTCAACGGCCCCGACTACGGCTATTCCGCCAACGACTTCCGCGACCCGCAGATTTTCGTGGCCGACGATGGCCTCTACCGCATGGTCGTCTCCACCTATCCCGTATGGGGTGGCGACCCCAAGTTTGCCGAGTTCAAGTCTTCCGACATGAAGAACTGGGAGCACGTCGGCATGTTCAACATGATCTGGGACCGTATGCTCGAGTGTCCGGACGTCTTCAAGATGGGCCAGTACTGGTATCTCGTCTACAGCGAGTCGTTCCGCACACCCTGGAGCCGCAAGGTCAAGTACATGATGGCCTCGTCGTGGGACGATCTGAAGGACTGCTTCAACAGCGGCCCCCGCTGGCCCGCCGACGGCAAGGAGGGCGTGCTCGACAGCCGTGCCTTCTATGCCGGCAAGACCGCCTCTGACGGCACCGACCGCTACATCTGGGGCTGGTGTCCCCTCCGCGAGGGCAGCACCATACATGAGAAGAACATCAACGTAGGTGGCGAGAAGGACGGCGACGAGCCTAAGTGGTCGGGCGCACTGGTCTGTCACAAGCTCATCCAGCACACCGACGGTACGCTGACCCTCGGTCCCGTACCCGCCCTGGCAGCCAAGTACAGCCAGCCCGCTGCCGTCAGCGTCATGGCCAGCAACGGCTATAACAACGGCACCCTCAGCGGCGACGACGCCTACGTCCTCTACCCCCGTCTGGAGCGCCACAACCACATCTCGCTGACCGTCAAGACCTCCAACAACTGGGACAAGTTCGGCATCTCCTTCGTGCGCAGCACAGACCCCGACTATTACTACACCATGGTCTTCAACCCCGAGAACGAAAACTGGCGCAAAATCAACTTCGAGCAGGAAGGCTATCGCGTCCAGACCGCCGACGACGGCACCCAGACCAAGACCTATGGCAAGGGCTTCATCAGCGGCATCGACAGCTACGGCTTCGACCGCCCCGCAGACAACACCTACAAGATAGACATCTATACCGACAACTCCGTCATGGTCATGTATGTTAATGATAATGTCTGCTACACCCAGCGCATCTACGGCATCCAGAAGAACTGCTGGAGCGTCAACAACTACGGCGGCAGCGTCACCGTCAGCGACGTCACCGTCAAGCAATACTAAAGCATTAGTTATATTAGTTAGTAGTTTTGGTTAATGCACCGCCCGGGAGCCGTGATGGCACTCGGGCGGTATTGAGAATTACGGGGTCGGTTCTCTCTTCGAGAGTGTGGCGTTGCAATCTCTCTTCGAGAGTGTGGCGTTGCAATCTCTGATCTGTTATAAAACATTAAAGGTTTACGATGTATGCTGACATATTACAATAATTATGTACCTTTGGTGCAACTTAAAACAATAAATTCCAAAAATACATTGTGAAACAGAAAGATTGAGAAAATATGAAAAAGCTATTCATTATTATTTGTTTCGTAGTTTGTGCCTTGGGCGCAACACTACCCGTCCGGGCACAAGGCCAGACGGACGTGCTGAAGACTCCTAACGGCAAGGAGGTCAAGTTTACGTGCATCAAACATGCCAGCATACAGATAGAGTACGACGGCATGTTCTTCTACTTCGACCCCGTGACGGGACTGAAGCCCCAGACGGACTTCACTACCATGCCCCGTGCCAACTACATCTTCATCACTCACGAGCACCCCGACCACTTCGACCGCATGGCGCTGACTCAGCTGGTGTCTACCAATACGGTGGTGTTCGCCAATCCTAACGTGAGCCAGCTGTTCCGCAATGCCCGCGTGATGAGCAACGGCGACAAGGTGACGTTCGGCAACGACATGACACTGGAGGCGGTGCCTGCCTACAACACCACCCCCGGACGCGAGAAGTACCACCCCAAGGGACGCGACAACGGCTACATACTGACCCTGGACGGACTGCGCATCTATGTGGCCGGCGACACGGAGGACATCAAAGAGATGCAGGACCTGAAGGACATCGACGTCGCCTTCCTTCCCTGCAATCAACCTTACACGATGACCACCGACCAACTGGTACACGCCGCCAAGACCATCAAGCCCAAGGTGCTGTTCCCCTATCACTACAGCGACACCCCCATCAGCAAGGTCAGGCTGCTGCTCAGCGGAACGGGCATTGACGTCCGCATCCGCAACTACCAGTAATGTTGTAATCTTAGATCATTGCTTCCCATTCCTTGCTACTTCTGGCGGGGAATGGGATTTCTTTAGGAATATTTTTTGAGCCTGTTTTTTGGTCAGCTCACTTTTTTATCGTAATTTTGCAGTCATGACGTTAAAGATTGCGTGCCACACTTCGCCTTTCAGGTTGAAGATTGCGTGCCACACTTCGACCTTTAGGTCGAAGAATTGGCTCCTCATAGCCCTGCTGCTGATTGTGCAGTATGTTGCCGGCTGGGCTCAAATGGTGAGCCAGTACAATATGTCGTGCCTGGACCTCAGTACGGGCCTGCCCAACAACAATGTCAACGACATCTTTGTCGACAGCCGCGGCTTTGTGTGGATTTCCTGCTACGGCGGCGGTGCCGTCAGGTACGACGGCTATACCTTCATGTCGCCGCCCCATGCGCCGATAGGCAGCAAGGCCTGTAAAGGTTTTGCCGAGGACGGCTTTCAGCGGCTTTGGATAGCCTACGACGAAGGTACGCAAGTGTTGGATATGCGTACCATGAACTACGTCACGCCCGGCTATGGTCGTGGCCATATAGGGCCGGTGCTGGCTCGCGATGCGGTGAAGGTCTATTGCGACGCCAAGGGTGCCCTCTGGCATGTCATGCGCGACAGCGTCTACCGTTATACCTTCGACCGGGAGGGCCGTGTGCAGCACATCAGCCGTTGCCGCTATCACGGCAACACGCCCGACATCAGCATCTGTGACATCGAGCAGAACGGCACTGTCTGGATTGGCATCGAGAACGGACTTTTCCGGCTCTCCGAGGTGGGCGACCGCCTGGAACGCCGTGAGATAGCCCCTGCCATGCAACAGTTGCAGGGCACCTATGTCATCGACCTGCTGAAGATGGGCAACACGGTGTGGATAGCCACCAACCGCGGACTGCACGCCTATGACCTCTTTCACAGTACCTTGCGCAGTTACCGTCACACAGCCGACACCGACTTGTTGCCTCACGACTATGTGACGTCGCTGGTACAGACAGCCAAGGGCGATCTGCTGGTGGGCACTCTTCAGGGCGTCTGTGTATATCGCGAGCAAACAGGGACGTTTACGCGTTGGACAGCATCGATGACAGAAAATCCACTGCCCAGCGACTTCATACGCTGTCTCATGGTGTACGGCAACCAGCTGTGGATAGGCACCGAGACGGCAGGTGTCGTCAAACTGTCGCCCAAACCGCTGATGCTGCGCAACTATGTAAACCGTCCAGGGCAGCCCGCTTCGCTGTCGCCTCATCCTGTCAATGCCATGTATGTGGAACCCAACGGCACGCTCTGGGCCGGAACGGTAGAAGGAGGACTGAACCGTAGGACGGAGCATGGCGACTTCACCCACTGGACCACCCAGAATTCGGCGCTCTCGCACAACTCAGTCTCAGTGCTGGCTCCCGATGATGCGGGTCGGCTGTGGATAGGCACGTGGGGCGGGGGCGTCAACGTCATCACCCTGACTGGCCCCCAGTGTATCACCCATGTGGAGATGCCTGCCGATCTCGTGGCACAAACCAACTATATCGGCTCGCTCGTCTATGACAAATACAATAAAGCCCTGTGGATAGGCTCCAACGACGGTGTGTTCCTCTACGACCTGCGTACGGGGCGGGTGGAAGACCCGTTCCCCCATAACCGCGACATC
Source organism: uncultured Prevotella sp. (assembly GCA_946628315.1). Taxonomy (GTDB): domain Bacteria; phylum Bacteroidota; class Bacteroidia; order Bacteroidales; family Bacteroidaceae; genus Prevotella. Next base: position 18,361 of record CAMOWH010000019.1, on the reverse strand, counting down.
AGAGGCTGCATAGGGGCCCACATTGATAAGTCCGGACAGCTCTGGCTGGGCTGTCTGTCGGGCGTCTGCGTCGTTGACCTCAAAGCGGGGCGAGGTAAAAACGGACAGTTTCACGGTCGTTTGCTGCGCAACAAGTTGGACAATCCCCAGTCACGGGTCGTTGACAAGATTACCTGCTTCTGCGAGACCAAAAGCGGCACCCTGTGGCTGGGCAGCAACGGCTATGGACTGTACCGGCGCACGGTCGAGGCCGACGGTCGGGAGCACTTCAAGGCACTGACCGATGCCGACGGGCTGGCCAACAACAGCGTGAAAGGAATCGTCGAGGACGAGCAGGGACGCCTTTGGATTACCACTGACAACGGGCTGTCCATCTACGACAGCCGTTCCAATACCTTTATTAATTATGGTGAACGAGAAGGGTTGCTCTGTCAGCGCTTCTATTGGAATTCAGCCGTCAAAGGGCCAGACGGAGCCATCTACCTTGGCAGTCTGGCTGGTGTCATCGAAGTGCGCGGCGAGAACAAGGAAGCCCGTCATCCCGTTCGTCTGTGTTTCACCCGCCTGTTAGTAGACAACCAGGAAGTCACGGCAGCCGATGGCAACATACTCGATGCAGACATCTCCCAAGCCTCGCGCATCAGGCTCCACGAGTCCAACAAGTCGCTGACCATCAGTTTCTCCACGCTGACTTATACGGGCGATGTCCAAGGACACTACCGCTATCGGATGAAGGGCTTTGAAGACGAATGGACCGTCCTGAAGGTCGGAGACCATGCTGTCCGCTATACCAGTCTGAAGCCCGGAACCTATACTTTCGAGGTTGAGTACATCTCCGACGGTCAAGACGCCGGTGACGACATCAGCAGTCTTCAACCAGAAGGTCGAAGTGTGGCACGCATTCTTCAACCTGAAGGTCGAAGTGTGGCACGCATTCGTGTTGACGTGGCACCTTACTTCTGGAAGAGTTGGTGGTTTGTGCTCTTAGCCGTTCTGTTGCTGGTGGGGGTGAGCATCCTGTTTGTGCGCCGTCGCATAGACGAGCTGCGCAGAAAGGAGACCGAGAAGCTGTTGATACCTATCCGCAAGGTGATGGAGGAAAGTGACGACCCGGAGCGCCTGCAGACAAGCATCCAGAACATTCTCGACACCCATGAGCACCTGAAGAAGAGCTTCGTCCGCAGTGTGGAGGCCGACAAGCAGGAGACCCAGAAAAGCCAGAAGTCGTTTATGGAGCGTGCGACGGAGGCGATGGAGCAAAACTACATGGATGCCGGTTTCGGCATTGCCGAGCTGGCCGAAGCCTTGGGCATGAGCCGTAGTCTGATGTCGAAGCATTTCCATGCGGAAGCAGGAGTGAGCACGGGGCAGTTTATCCGCAATTATCGCTTGACGGTTGCCAAGAAACTCATCTTGGAGAACATGGCTAATCGCAATATCACCGAGATAGCCTACAAGGTAGGTTTCAATGACCCCAAATATTTTACCCGCTGTTTCACCCATCGTTATGGACATAGTCCCAGCACGTATGCCGGAGAGGACGAAACGGAGGAGAAAAATTGAGAAAATAGGTAGAAAGAGGAAGAAAACAACGTTTTATCTACCTAAAATAACGTTTTGTCCACCTCTGTTGTGGATAAAATAGGTATATTTGCACCCAAAACTTTATTACTAACAATATTAACTAAAAACAATTCGCAATGAGAAAAACTTATTTGTTCTCTGTGATGCTGTCGCTGGGTATGCTCGGTGGCCTTACGGTCTGCCCTGTTCCTGCCGTGGCATCAGTGACCCAGCAGACCATCAAGGTCCAAGGGCAGGTTGTTGACCAGAGTGGGGAACCCCTGATTGGCGCAACTGTAAGAGTGAAGGGGGCTCAGACGGGTGTTGTGACCGATTTTGACGGTAACTTCTCGATTGATGCCGCATCTGATGCAACCCTCTTAGTGAGTTATGTAGGCTATAAGGACCGTGAGATTGCAGTCCGTGGCCGGGCCGTGATTGAGAAGATTGAGCTCGAGAGCGACTCGCAGATGCTGGAGCAAGTGGTCGTCGTGGGTTACGGTACCCAGAAGAAGGCCGACCTGACAGGTTCAGTATCTATTGTAAATGCCGATGAACTGAAGCGGGTGTCGAACTCTAACATTTCCTCGATGCTGGAAGGTAAGGTAGCCGGTGTGCAGATTACCTCTGACGGTCAGCCAGGTGCGAAGCCGAGCGTACGTATCCGTGGTATCGGATCATTCAACAATACGGACCCCTTGTACGTTATTGACGGTGTACCAATGGGAACTGGTATTGCGGAATTTTCACCTAACGACATCGAGACCATTCAGGTGCTGAAGGATGCATCAGCAGGTGCCATCTACGGTTCGCGTGCCGCTAACGGTGTGGTCATCATCACCACCAAGAGCGGTAAGAAAGACCAGCCGCTGAAGGTAGACTATAAGGGTTACTTCGGTGTAGACTTCATTCCCAAGGGTGTCTACGACACGATGAATGCCGACCAGTATAGCCAGTATCTGGCGCAGGCTGCCAATAATTCCGGTACTGCTATCCCCAGCGGTTACAAGATGGGCGCTGACGGGCTGTACCACTTTCAGGACAATACCAATACGAACTGGGTGGATGAGGTGTTCAAGACGGGTATCCGTCAGAATCACAACGTCAACCTGAGTGGTGGCGGTGCTAACAATACTTATAATATCGGTCTGGACTACTTCCAGCAGAAGGGTACGCTGGAGGGTGCGGGTCCTAACTACCAGCGTTTCACAGCACGCATCAACAATACAATGGAAACGAAGTTCATTAAGTTCCGTACCAGCCTCAACTATACGCACTCCAGCCAGGACGGTTTTGGTTTTGGTGTGGGTGACTATGTGCAGGGTATGTATGGCGACGTGACCAACGTGTTGCGTGGCTCGCTGCTGATGCAGCCGACCATCAGGGCTTACGACCCTTCGACGTGGGTGCTGGACGACAGGGTGCCGGCAGCCGCCAACTATAGCTACGATGCTTATGGATATGGTGTTTACTACACCGACGTGCATGGTGACATCTCGGCTTCGAACCCTTTGCTGATTAACAATCTGCTGACAAGAAACACACTGATAGACCGTGTTACAGCTACTGGTTCTGCTGATTTTGACCTATTGAAGATGATTGGTTTTGAAAACAAGAACCATAAGCTGAACTATAAGCTCAACCTCTCTTATAATAAAACATTCACCCAAAACAAACGCTGGGTGTCAGCATGGATTCAGAGCAATCGTGTTTATATGGATAAGAGCAACGAGCGCTTAGACAAAAACAAGGATACCTATACAGACTTCCTGGTAGAGAATACCATCAATTATGACGGAACTTTCGGTCTGCACCATATCAACCTGTTAGGTGGTATCACTTATGAGGAAGAAAACTGGAACTACATCGGTGCTTGGGGTATTAATCTCCCGGAGCCCTACTATCTGCAGGTAGGCAATGGCGAGGAGCGCGATGCAACATCCAGCGAAAACAAACACGCCCTGACTTCTTTCTTGGGTCGTCTGATTTATGACTACGACGGTAAATACCTATTCTCATTCATTCTGCGTCGTGACGGCAGCTCGCGTCTGACCAAGGATATCCGCTGGGGTACGTTCCCCTCAGTTTCAGTGGGTTGGCGCTTTGATAAGGAGAAGTTCTTCCCGTTCAATCACAACCTCATCAATATGTTCAAGGTTCGTGCCAGCTATGGTGAACTGGGTAACGAGAACATCGGTGAGTACAGGTATCTGTCAACCATGCGTCGTGGTTATATGACTTATAGCTTTGGTAATAGTGTGGTAACTGGTTCTTCTATTGAAGAGTTCAGCAACCCCAACATCGCCTGGGAGAAGAAGAAGACTACCAACGTCGGTATTGATATTGCCATGTGGAACAACCGTTTGGAGTTTACTGCCGAGTGGTATCTGAACAAGTCTACTGACCTGCTGACTCCAGTAGCTGTTCCTGCCAACGCAGGTGTATCTAACACGACCGTTACCATGAACGCTGCTTCGATGAAGAACAGCGGTTTCGAGTTCTCTGCTACCTATCGTAACAGTGACCATCCGTTGAAGTGGCAGGTCAGTGCCAACCTGAGCACGCTGAAGAACAAGGTGACGGCTTTGAGCTCTGGTTTAACTCAGCGTATCGATGCCAACACTTATATCACAAAGGTGGGTGAGGAGGTTGGCCAGTTCTATGGCTACATCTATGAGGGCATTGCCCGCACGCAGGCTGACCTTGACGACCACGCTACCCAGGTGGGTGCCCAAGTGGGTGACTGCCTCTATAAGGATGTCAACGAGGATGGTATCATCGATGCCAATGACCAGGTGGTATTAGGCAGTGGTCTGCCGAAGGTGAACTTCGGTATCAGTGCCCGTCTGGAATACAGGAATTTCGACCTGGCCATTTCTACCTTCGGTGCCCTGAACTATCATGTGGCTGACGACATCTACAACAGCCTGAACTCTTGTTATGCCTGGGGCAACAAGGATGTGGCTATGCTCGATGCCAACCGCTGGTCGGCTGACGGTATGACGTATCTGTCGAATGTTCCCCGTACCTATGTGCAGGCTAATGGCGAGTGGTGGAACGACTACTTCAGCGACCGTAAGATTCAGAACGCTGCTTACTGGAAGATTGCCAACATTGAGTTGGGCTACAACATTCCTGACAAGGTGTTCAAGGGTGTCATCAGCGGTGCACGTGTCTACATCTCAGCGCAGAACCTGCACACCTTTACCAAGTATAAGGGATACAACATAGACTTCGCCGGCGGTACCTACACGCCGGGCTACAACTATTGCTCTTATCCCAGTGCACGCAGCTTCATGGCTGGTGTTCTATTCTCATTCTAATATATAAAAAGAGGTAATTAATATGAAACTATATAAATATTCACTTGCCCTGTTGATGGGCATCGGCACGCTGACGTCGTGCAGTGATAAGTTGGATGTGACCAACCCCAACCAGCCGATTTCAGAGAATTTCGGCTATACGGCCAAAGACCTGGAGGAAGCAGTGATTGCCTGTTATCACCACACCCGCATGGAGGGTACTTATGCCCGTGTGGGCTATGCTCACGACGTGGTGCGTGGTGACGAGGTGTGGAATGCCTCTCAGGTATGGTATCTGCCCATAGACAACTTCAACGAGGCCGTCACCGACGAAATCGGTGCCTTGTGGATTTGGCGTGACTGGTATTATGTCATCAACATCAGTAACTTTGTGATTACCCGCTGCGCCGAGCAGGAGCAGAAGGGCGAACTCAGCAACCAGTGGAAGCGTCTCAAGGGACAGGCCCTGTTCACACGTGCACTGGGTTACTACAATCTGGCGGGTTACTATCAGAATCCTACCATCATCCTGGACTATAACCAGTATCTGACGCTGGAGGGTCTGCAGTCTGCCAACAAGGAGGAAGGCGATACCGACGGTAATGCCCAGTACGACAGGGTGTGGGACCAGGTGGAGAAAGACTTCTCGGAGGCCATGACACTGCTGCCCAGCCGTGACGAGGGTGGCGAGTGGGCCAGCGGACGTGCTACCAGCGGTGCTGCTGCAGGCTTCTATGCCCGTGCACTGATGATGCGCCAAAAGTATAGTGAGGCACTGGCCGTGCTGAAGGATATTCTGAGCACTGCCGAGGGGGGCAACCAGAGGTATGGCAAGTATGAACTGATGGCCGACTACGGTGACAACTTCCAAGAGGGTTCGAAGTATGAGAACAATGCGGAGAGCCTGTATGAAGTACAGTTCCTGGACTACGGCAGTCAGGGTACGGACGACGAGTGGACGCCTGTCAACATCAGCAAGAACGCCTCACAGGGTCATGCCATAGAGAGCAACTTCGGTCCGCAGGCTTATGGCGGTTGGGCTGACCTCTCAGCCGCGCCCTGGCTCTATCAGCTCTTCAAGGCTGAGAAGACCACGAAGAACGGTCTGGACCCGCGCCTTTATTGGACTATCGGCACCTACGAGAGCGACTGGAACAACTATGCCTACGGCAACGTGTGCTACGGCGACGACCTGGACGGTGGCAACGTAGTGCCTACCAATAACAACAACGGCGGTCTGCCTATTGCCAAGTGGACAAACCTGCGCACGGGTCTCTACAGCACGGTGGTAACCGGTCTGAAATGCGGTATCAACCTGCGACTGATGCGCTACTCGGACGTGCTGCTGCGTGCTGCCGAGTGTGAGAACGAGGTGAGCGGTCCTACAGCTCAGGCCATTGAGTGGATTAACATCGTGCGCCGTCGTGCCGGACTGGCTGACCTGAAACTGGCTGACTTCGCAAGCAATGCTGACAAGCTGTTTGAGCAGATTGCCAACGTGGAGCGTCCGAAGGAGTTCGGTTGCGAGTGGGGCCGCGGCTTCGACCTGTTGCGCTGGGGCTTCTTCTATCGGGAAGACCGCATACAGCAGATGAAGGAGCATACGACCTATCGTCTGATGACTGAGGCTGACGTGACAGCCAAGAACTATAACATGCTGAAGGAGCCTGTGAGCTATGCTGCCATCAGCGACGACAAGGTGAAGTCTTCTTTCGATACCTACAAGGCCGGTCATGAGTTCCTGCCTATCTTCCAGAACACGCTGAACGACAACCCCAATCTGGTTGGTAACTCTGCTAACACCAATAGTGACAATGCCAACTGGTTCAGGGGCAAGGGCTGGAAGATTCATCCTGTAGTAGACTTGAGCAAATAAGAAAAGTGCGTGTAAACCTAAAATAAAAGCATAAGATTATGAAATATCTCAATAAAATAACATCCGGCTTATTCCTGGCAGTCCTTGGCGTGCTGACGCTCACGGGCTGCGAGGGGGGCGACCTTTACAGTGTGGGTTCTCCCAGCTGGCTGAACGACAAGGTTGACTCGATAGCCAATTCCAAGAAGACAACAATAGTCAGCGTGACACCTAATCCGACGGAACTGGGTACTAAGGAACTGACACAGGACTGGTGGTCTGTGTTCACCGACGATATTAAGATTGAGCCGGGAACGTCGGCCCAGGTTAAGTTCATCAACTATGGTGGCGGCAGCAACTGGAACAACTTCGTCATCATTCTGCGCAACGAGGCCAAGGACTATGAGTATGGCGTGTTCCGTGCTGACAACTGGTGTTGGGCCACAGGCTTTACCGGTGAAGAGAGCGACTTCTTCTGTACCAAGAAGATGGAGACCACGGAAAGAGACTGGGGTGCATGGCTGAAGTCGATGAGTATGGCTAAATGTACGGCTACCATTGCCAATCCCGGTGACGGTACGGCTACCATTCAGATTGCCATGTTGGGTGCCGATGGCTCCAGCTACTCGCAGGAGTATAAGGACATCATCAATGTGCAACCCGACAACTGTTATTTCTCGTTCACCGTCGATCATAGCTATATAGAGTTCGGCGATATAGACATCGTGGACAGCGAACCGGTATCAATGGAGCTTAATGCCGTTCCTGGTGAGGTACTCATAGACACTCCTCTTGAGGAGGCAATGGCTAATGTGACGGCAACGGTGACCTTTGCCAATGGTGCTACGAAGGACATTGAGGCTAAGGAACTGCAGTTTGAGGCTATTCCTGACTACAATACCTTAGGTCAGAAGACGCTGATAGTGCTCTACAATAAGACCTACTTGGGCAAGGCACCTGAGAAGGCTGTCATTGCCAGCAAGACGTTCAATGTAGTGAAGGAATATTCCGCTTTCACTGAGACCTATGTTGTACCGACGCCAGTAGTTCTTGGTAAGGAGGACAATACTTCTACTCCTTGGTTTGAATACAATACCGATCATATCAAGATTGCTCCGAAGGAGACCAAGGTGGTTAACTTCACAAACTACACTGCCGGTGTCAATAACTGGGATAACTTCCTGATCAGACTGACCAATGCAGCTTGGATTTCCTATTGCGTGGTACGTGCCGACAATTATGGCTGGGATGGCGGCTACGCTGCCTGCACGGCAACCTTTGAGGAGGGACGCGACTGGGCGGCTTGGCTGGCAGACATGAATGGTGCCAAGGTAACTGCCTATATCACCAACAATGGTGACGGTACGGCTGATATCAACATTATCATGGTTGCAGCTAACGGTAATACCTATACACAGAAGTATATCGGCATAAATACCATTAATCCCGACGACCTCTTCTTTGATGTCTGTGTAGAGAACGGACATCTGGTATTCGACCGCGTCTTGGGTGCAGAGGACAATAGCACACCGTGGAGTGACAATCCGCTGGCTACTCCCAACATCCAGGTGAAGGCTAAGCAGGTTTGTACCTTCAACTTCACCAACTATACTGCTGGTGGCGGATGGTACCAGAACTTTATGGTTATCCTCAACAAGCAGTCGATGGCGCAATATGCTGTGCTACGTGCTGACAATTGGGGCTGGGGAGACAGCTATCTCAAGGCTGAACGCTTTACAGAGCAAGGCCGTGTCTGGGAGAACTGGTATGCTGCTATGAATGGTGCCAAGGTGACTCTGAAGATTTCCAACAATGGAGACGGTACGGCTAATGTCAGTGCGACCATGTTGGGTACCGATGGCAATACTTATACACAGGATTATGTAGGTATAACAGGCATTGATCCGGATGATTTCTATGTACGACTCTCTGTCGACCATAGTCACTTGGTATTTGAATAATCTAAAGAAAGGAACATTAGTATGAAATACTTATCAAGAATATTAAGCTTTATAGGCGTGGGACTGTTGATGGCTGCCTGCACGGACAGCATTGACGAGGTGAACAATCCGCTGGTTGTCTCTACGCCCACCGTGTCTGCCGTTGCTTCTAATTCTGCCTATGTCGCAGGTACGGCAACAGGTACTCACATCGTTACCCGAGGTTTCGTCTACGGAACCTCGGCTAACCCCACCGTCGATGGTTTGAAGGTCATTTCTACCACTTCGAACATGACGGTGACTCTATCTTCACTGACGGCTAACACTACTTACTATGTCCGCGGCTATGCACAGACCAACGACCAGGTGGTCTACTCTGATGAGGTTAGCTTCACGACGAAGGCTTCCGACAGTGCTTCCGAGCTGGATGCGTGGAAGGCTCCCACCTATGCAGATGACTATCGCAATGTGTCCATCTGGAACATGCGTGAGCACTGGAACTTGGGCAATGTCCACGATCCTACGGTGGTGAAGGCTAACGACGGCTACTACTATATGTACACGACGGATGCCGGTTTCGGTAACCCGACCAATGGTCATGGTCACTTCCACGGCCGTCGTTCGCCGGACCTGGTGAACTGGGAGTATGTAGGCCCCGCTCTTCCCGACCTGCCCGCATGGGTACCGACCAAACTTAATGAGATTCGTGCCAATATGGGCCTGAAGGCCAGCGAGGCAGACTTCTCCAAGTGTGGCTATTGGGCTCCCTGTGTGCGCAAGGTACGTGACGGCCTATATCGTATGTACTATGTCATCACCATTGACGGCACCATCGACGGCAAGAAGTCGTGGAGTGAGCGTGCCTTCATCGGACTGCTGGAGACGGCTGACCCCGCTGCCAACAACTGGGTGGACAAGGGTTTTGTCATCACCAACTACTCGGACAAGGACTTGAACTTCTATGTGACTCCTTCAGACTATGCTAACTGCTACTTCAAGTATAACGCCATCGACCCCTCGTACATCATTACTCCCGAGGGCCAGCACTGGCTCATCTATGGCTCATGGCACTCTGGCTTTGCTGCCGTCCAGCTGAATCCTGAGACGGGTAAGACCGTTGTTGACCCACTGCCCAATCCTTGGGGTGCTGAGAACGAGGCTGCATACGGAAAGCAGATTTGGACTCGCACGGCAGGCGACCGCTGGCAGGCTTCTGAGGCTCCTGAGGTCATCTACCACGATGGCTACTACTATCTGTTTGTAGCATTCGATGCCTTAGGTACCGTCCGCGATGCTAATAACAAGGTGACTGCAGAGGCTCCTTACAACACGCGTGTGCTCCGCTCACAGACTATTGACGGCTGGTACACAGGCGACGCTGCAGTACTGACTCATCCCTATCGTTTTGTGACTCCTAATCCGAATGCCGAAAAGGACGAAGACAAGCTGGACGACAAGACACAGGGTTGGGCCGGTATCTCACACTGTGCTATCTTTGACGATGGCAACGGCAACTACTACTACGTCTCGCAGCAGCGTTATCCGTCTACAGCAGGTGGTTCTAACCCCGATGCACTGATGCTGGGTGGTGTGCGCAGTGTGAAGTGGCTGTCAACAGGCTGGCCCACCGTTATGCCTGAACGTTATGCTGCCGTACCACAGGTACCCATTACGGCATCCGATATTGCCGGAACCTGGGAACACATTGACTTGGGTTACAGCTATGGTAAGCTGAAAGAATCATCAGAGATGACCTTTGCTGCCGACGGCACCATCACCAGTGGTGTCTGGACTGGAGGCAGGTGGAGCTTCGATGCTGCTACAAACACCCTGACGGCCAATGGTGTAGAACTGAAAGTACAGCGCGAATGCGACTGGGAAGCTATTCCTCGCAAGCATACTATCGTTTACAGTGGTATCAACGGTAACAAATCTTACTGGGGTAAGAAGAAGTAACTGGTTACTATGAAGCGATTACAGGCTTTTGTCTGTGCACTGGCGGTGATGAGCGCCAGTGCACAGGTTACAATCCGTGTTGATGCCGGTCAGCGTGGACCTAAGATCAGCCCGACACATTATGGCATCTTTTTTGAGGATATCAACCACGCTGCCGACGGCGGTATCTATGCCGAACTGATTCGCAACCGTTCCTTTGAGGACGGCGAGGGATATGGCAAGCCTGCCACCATGGAGGCATGGTCTGTCTATGCGGAGGCTCCGTCGCAACTGAAGGCTACACTCATCAAGGCCGGCAAAAAGGTAAAGCTGTTGAACGATGCACAGGGCCACGCCTTGGAGTTGTCGGTGGCAGCGACACCGAAAAAGCCTGTCTGTCTGATTAATGAGGGTTACTGGGGTATCAACGCCGTACAGGGCCGTACCTATCGGTTGAGTTTCTGGGCCAAAGGCTCCTACAAGGGCGTCATCAAGGCTACTCTGTGCAGTAAGGACGGATTGCGGTTATATGCCGAAACGACTATTGAAGGTTTCGCTGTTGACAAGCAGTGGCGCAAGTACACGGCTACGCTGCAGGCTACGGCTAATGACCCGAAAGCGCAGTTTGCCTTGGTGTTGGACGGCAAGGGGGTGATAGACCTGGATGTCGTGTCGCTGTTCCCGCCGACCTTCAAGAACCGCGAGAATGGACTGCGTCCAGACTTGGCACAGATGCTCTACGAGATGCATCCGAAGTTCATGCGTTTCCCTGGTGGATGCTTTGTCGAGGGACAGGTGTCGCCAGACAATGCGTTCCGTTGGGAGCGCACCATTGGTCCCATTGAAGAGCGCCCGGGACACTGGAATGTCAACTGGGGCTATCGCACTACCGACGGCATCGGTTTCCATGAATATCTGCAGATGGCAGAGGACTTGGGGGCCAAGCCGCTCTATGTGGTAAATGTAGGTTTGTGGCACGGTGGACTGACACCGTTGGACAGCATCCAGCCGTGGATTGACGAGTGTCTGGCAGCCTTGGAGTATGCCAATGGTGACGTTACGACGAAGTATGGTGCCCTGCGTGCCAAGAACGGACACCCGGCACCTTTCAATATTGAGTATCTGGAGATAGGCAACGAGAACAACCAACCTAATCCCGAACAGCAGAGCGACCACTACTATGACCGCTATGATTTGTTCCGCAAGGCTATCTTGGAGAAGTACCCCAAGATGAACCTCATTGGTAACGTGGTGGCGTGGGGTGACGACAATCCCAAGTGGGAGAGCCAGGTGCCTGTCGACCTGTTGGACGAACACTACTACCGCAATCCGGCGTGGTTTGCCGAGGCTTTCCGCAAGTATGATGCCTACGACCGCCGTGGTCCGAAGATTTATGTCGGCGAATATGCTGTCACCTCGGGCTTTGGCAACTTAGGTAATATGAACGCTGCACTAGGTGAGGCTGTCTATATGATGGGCATGGAGAACAATTCGGACATGGTGCCCATGAACTCTTATGCTCCCATCTTTGTCAACGAGAACGATGCCAAGTGGCGTCCAGACATGATCCGCTTCAACAGCAACCGTGTCATGGGCACACCGTCGTACTACGTGCAGCAGCTGATGCCACAGCATCTGGGAACGCAGGTGGTGAAGGTTGAGCAGCACAATCCGTATAGAGTGCTGCCAAAGACTCAGGTGACACCGAAGGAGAGCCGCATCGGTTTTGCTACCTGGGGCACTAAGGCGTCGTTTACACATCCCAGTCCACTGCCCAAATCCGGTCAGCCAGAATTTATCAGCGGCGACTGGATTCTGGCTCCTGAAGGTCATGTGTCGCAGACCAGCACCAAGGAGCATTGTGTGGCAATGTGCAAAGCCAAGGTGGGCGACCACTATACGGCTAAGTTCCGTGCTCGCAAAGATAGTGGTGACGAAGGGTTCATGGTAGTGTTCAACTACACTGATGCCGATCATTACTGTTGGATTAACTTCGGCGGTTGGGGCAATACGCAGCATGGCATTGAACGAATCAGTGGCGGTGGCAAAAGCCAGATAGAGACTAAGCCCGGCAAGATTGAGGCTGGCCGCTGGTATGACGTGACGTTGCAGATGGCTGGTGACACCCTGAAGTGCTGGCTTGATAAGGACTTGGTGTTCGACACGGTGTTGAAGGGCGATGTCCTGCCTGGTGTGTTCTCCAGTGCTACTATCGATGAGCCTGCTGGCGAACTTATTGTCAAGGTGGTCAACACCCAGGCAGCGGCTACAACGGCTCGTCTGGATGTCAGCAATTTTGCCGTGAAGGGTGCCCGTCTGGTGCGCCTTTGTGCTAATGATGGCATGGACGAAAATACGCTCCAGCAGCCTACACTCATCTATCCCACCAATCACGAACTCTCTCCCAAAGAGAATCGCATAGAAGTGGAATTACCTGCTTATTCACTAAACATATTCAGGATAACATCAAGACCATGAAACGGTTAGTTGTATGTTTGACGCTAGTAAGTCTCTGTGCCGTGTTGACGGCACAGAGACAGCGGCGTCCGTTTGCTGCTTTCAAGACACAGACCCCGATGGTGCACGACCCCGTAATGGCTTGGGAGGACAGTACCTATTATATATATAGTACAGGTATGGGCATCCAGCAGATGACATCCAAGGACCTGAAGACGTGGACTGTCAAGCCAGAACCGCTGATGACCGTCATTCCTCAGTGGACGCGCGACTCGGTACCAGGCTTCCGACAGCATGTCTGGGCACCGGACATACTGCGCTGGCATGGTCGCTGGTGGCTGGCCTACAGCTGTTCTACGTTTGGCAAGAACGGCTCGGCCATCGGACTGCTCAGCACGCGCTCGCTGGCTCACCCCATCTGGAACGACGAAGGATGTATCGTGGCTTCCCGTGAGGGGCGTGACCAATGGAACGCCATAGACCCTAACTTCGTCATTGATGAGAAAGACCAGCCTTGGATGACTTGGGGCTCCTTCTGGGACGGCATCCAGTTAGTCCGGCTTGACACGACGATGCACATGGCCAAGGGGGCGCGTCCCCGCACCATAGCCCGCCGCTATCATCCGGCGGACAAGCATCAGGCACCCAATCCTACCTCGAAGTTTGCAGGTAAGAATGCCATTGAGGCACCGTTCATTATGAGGCATGACGGTTGGTACTATCTGTTTGTCTCGTGGGACTACTGTTGTATGGGTAGCAAGAGCACCTATCGGGTAGTTGTAGGCCGTAGCAAGACCGTAGACGGCCCATACGTTGACCGTGACGGAAACGATATGCACGAAGGTGGCGGCACGCCAGTCATTGAGGGCGACAAAAAGAAATTTGAAGCGATTGGTCATTGTGCCGCCTACTGTATAAATGGCGAGGATATTTTCATCAGTCACGGTTACAGCGTAGACCACAAGGGTGCCGCCATCTTGGTACAGCGCAAGATTGAGTGGACGGCTGACGGATGGCCGATATTAGTTGAGATTGAGAGTTGAAAGTTGAGAGTTATGAAACGATTCATATTATTACTTCTTACATCTACCTTTTTCTTTCTTCCATCTTCCGCTCAGTCATGGACTGCGGACAATGGCAACGGTACTTATACGAACCCGCTGTTCTACGATGAGTTCTCGGACCCTGACATCCTCCGGGTGGGCGATGACTACTATCTGGCCGGCACCACCATGCACAGCGTGCCGGGATTGGTCATTCTGCACTCCAGGGACCTGGTCAACTGGGAAAACATCAGCTACTGCTTTGACCGTTTTGATTTTGATGACGATGCCTTCTCGCTGAAGAACCATCGGGAGATTTACGGCCAGGGGGTCTGGGCACCTGCCATCCGTTATGCCAACGGACAGTTCTATGTGTTTACGAACATCAATGGCAAGGGACTCCAGTGCTATACTGCCAAGGATATCCGCGGCCCGTGGAAGCACCATAATATGCAGGGGCGCATCTACGACCTCTCGGTGCTTTTTGACGATGACGGCAAGATTTATGCTATCCACGGCTATGGCGAGGTAAAGTGTACGGAACTCAAGCCCGACATGAGCGGCCCCATCGAAGAGACCGAGCGTGTCATCATCCCCGAGGGCAATGCTGTGGGCGAGGGACATCATATGTATAAGATTAATGGGATGTATTATCTCATATCGACCGACTACAAGCCCAATGGGCGTACCCTCTGCTCGCGTAGCAAGAGCATCTGGGGACCCTACGAGACCATCACCATCACCGCCGACGAAACCTTCGGCTATCATGCTGCCCCACTGACACAGGTGCCGAAGGGGGTGAAGTACCGCATAGGACAAAATGGCACAAAGTTTGGCATTCCTGGTGTTGACAAGGATGCCACGGCCTGCAGCAACATCCATCAGGGCGGCATTGTCGAAGACCAGAGTGGTCAGTGGTGGGCACTGCTGATGATGGACTTCCACTCCATAGGACGTACCGTCACGCTGGCACCGATTACTTGGAAAGACGGGTGGCCTATGGTGGGACTGGAGGGCAACCTGGGGCGTGCCCCAAGAACGTGGTTCAAGCCGACAATATCAACCAATCCTAGTATAACTAGTAAGACTAGTTTAACTAGTCCAACCAGTCTTCCCAAAGCTCCCTATGATAGAAGCGAAAACTTCGACGATAAGCAGCTGGGGCGCATCTGGCAGTGGAACCATAATCCCGATGACAAGATGTGGAGCCTGAAAAACGGACGTCTGCGCTTGCAGTCGATGCCTGCCGAACAACTGATGTGGGCCCGCAACACGCTGACCCAGCGCGTCATCGGTCCTAAGAGCATTGCCACCGTCGAGCTGTATGTACGCGGCATGAAGGAAGGCGACGTGGCCGGACTGGGCAACATCAACGTGCCCTGCTCCTGGATTGGCATCGAGCAAGGCCACTATGGCCTGCTTCTGCGCTGCTATGAGCAAGCCACCAACGACACCGTCACGCTGGGCATCGCGTCCTGCGATGGCCCTATCAAAAAGGTATGGCTCCGCATGGTGGGCGACTTCGACCACGACAAGGCCCACTACGAGTATTCGCTCAACGGCGAGTACTATCGCCCGTTAGGGCGCGAGATGCCGCTGTCGTATCAGCTCATCACGTTCCAAGGCTCGCGCCATGCCCTTTTCGCCTTCAACCATAAAGGCAAGCAGGGCGGCTATGCCGAGTTCGACAACTTCACGGTCGTGGAACCCGATGCCGACCGTAGCGGTAACATTCCCTACGGCAAGACATTCCGCATCGTCAACCTTGCTACTGGACATCCGGCCATTGCGCTGAAACATGGTCTGCTGCACGATACCGATGCCAAGGACAATTCCAAACTGACTCACTTCCGTCTGATAGACAAAGGTCAGGGGCAAGTCGTCCTCCAATGCGAGGATGGGCGTTATGTCTTCTGCTCAGGCTTCGGTATGGCGGGTGATGTCCGTCTGACTACGGACGAGTCGAAGGCCGAAGTCTTCATGTGGCAGGACTATCTGAACCACGAGTTTATGCTCATGTCCATGCGTACTCACCGCTATATCGGTAAGAGCCCTACCACGGGCAGTCCGTACTCCATGGACTTTACGGGTGCTGACCCGGCCCGCCGCAACGGAGCTGTCTTCCGTTGGGAGGAATAGACCGTCAAAAAATAGAGTGCACTCCATTTCTTTTTGGAGTGCACTCGAAAAAGTTTTAGCGTGTACTCCGGTTTTTTCCAGAGTACACGCTGTTTTTTTTACTTCTTGAAGCGATAGATGCGGAACGACATGGCGGGCAGTTCGTCCTTCAAGACGGCCTGCTTCTTGTCGGCTGTCACCTGGGCAGTACCCTGCTTCGGAGTGATGAACTCTGGCTTCTGGATGCTGTTCTCGTCGTCCATGCCGTTGTGGCTCAGTGTCAGCGTCTTGGCAGTGCGGTCACCCTTGACGTCACTGAAGTTCAGCTGGATGGGCTGTGGCTGCTTCGACGTGTTGGCCACCTTCACAATGACGTCACCCGTCTTCTGGTCGAAGGCTGCCGAGGCAAAGAGTCCGTTCTGGCCGTCCTGGTTAGCTACTGGCTGTGGCTTGGCCTTCTTGCCCTTGCCCTTCATGGTCAGCGACAGCACGTTGGTGCCGGCATTGGTGGCATACATCTGCTGTACGTAGTAACTCACCGACTTGAACATCTGTGTCTGGTCATACCATATCTGGTCAGGACGCCACTGCCAGCCGTCCACATGGGCAAACAGCGGGGCGGGGGTGGTCATGTGTACGATGTCGGCATTGCGCTCAAAGCCCGTCATGAAGGCGGCTTCCAGGATGGCGGCTTCGTAGTGGTTCCACTTCTTGCCCTTGCCGTGGCAGGCATATTCGCCGGCAAAGACCTTCGGCCCCTTGCGGCTGTAGGTGTCGTAGCGCAGGCCGTGGGTCAGGAACCACTGCTCGTCGCGGTAGTAGTGCTCGTCCACCAGGTCGGCCTTCTGGGCTGTCATGGCCTTCCATCCGTCTGCGAAGCGGTAGGTGTTGTCGGGTACGTCCTCGGGCACGGGTCCGCTGGTACCTACTATCTTGATGTCGGGGTATTTGGCACGGATGGCAGCCACAAAGGGTTTCAGTCGTTCGTAGTAGAACTCGCCCCACTGCTCGTTGCCCACACCGATGTACTTCATGTTGAACGGGGCGGGATGTCCCATCTCGGCACGTACTTTACCCCACTTGGAGTCGGCAGGACCGTTGGCAAACTCGATGAGGTCCAGACAGTCGTCGATGTAGGGCTGCAGCTCGCTCTGCGGCACGTGTGCCTTCTCGTTGTTCCAGTTCTGGTACTGGCAGGCCAGTCCGACGCTCAGGATGGGCAGCGGCTCGGCACCGATGTCCTCTGAGAGCTGAAAGAACTCATAGAAGCCCAGACCGTACGACTGGTAGTAGTCGGGATAGTAGCGATAGTCGAAGGTGTGCTCCCAGCGGTTCTGGTTCAGCGGGCGGTTCTCTACCGGGCCGATGGTGTTCTTCCACTGGTAGCGGGTCTGCAGGTCTGTACCCTCGACGATGCAACCGCCAGGGAAGCGGAAGATGCCGGGGTGCAGGTCGGCCAGCGCCTGTGCCAAGTCGCGGCGCATACCGTTCTCGCGATTCTTAAAGGTATTGACGGGGAACAGCGACACGTGCTCCAGCGACACGCTGTTGGCACCCTTCAGGAAGATGCGCAGCTTGGCATGTTTCTCGTTCACCGGCGACTTCAGCACCACGCTGTATTTCTTCCAGTCTGCCGAGTTGATATTCAGTGTTTCCTCGACAAACTCCTGCTTCTCGTCCATCGAGTTCTCCTTGATAAGCTGTACGCGTATGGTTCCATTGCCCTTTAGCGCCTTGGCCCATATAGAGAAGCGGTACTGTTCGCCCTTCTTCACGCCAATACCGAAGTAGCCCTCGTTGACCAGACCCGTACGGCGCTCCCGATGGTCAGGGGCGCTCAGCACCACATAGTGGGGGCAGCGTCCGAAGGGACCGTCATCCTTGATGTCCACACAGCCGAAAGCCTGCCAGCCCATCAGGTGTTGGGGAAATTCAAACGAGCGGTTCTTCACCAGCTCACCATACAATCCGCCGTCGGCAGCATAGTTGATATCCTCAAAGAAGATACCGTACATGGTACTCTGAATGGGAGCCCCCAGGCGTTTGGTGTTGATGTCCATCACATTCTCTGACCTGAAGTCAGAGTATGGCGTTCTCTCTTTGAGAGTGTGGCGTTGCAATGCAGTTTGTGCCTTGCCTGCCATAACT
>CAMOWH010000018.1:0-27621 GCA_946628315.1 uncultured Prevotella sp. | reverse complement strand
TTAAATCACTACAGCCGTTCCACTGGTGGCAACCATCAGCATGGAGCCGTTGGCTTCGAGACATTCCAGCCCGTGCCAATAGGCTGCACCTACATTCCTCTGACTGAGTATATGCCCTTGGAAAGCGGCCTCACGATACCAGAGGAAAGCCTTATGATGATCCAGCTCCGTACCGTTGCCGAGGTAATAGGCATTGGCCACATTGACCTGTGACTGCTCCTAAATAATGTTGCAAAATTAGCCCCCAGAATCACCATTTTTGGGGGTAATTTTGGGGGTAACTTTCTAGTTTGCTGATTTTCAGCAGTATTGGCGGAGAGAGAGGGATTCGAACCCCCGGTACCTCTCGGTACGGTAGTTTTCAAGACTACTGTAATCGACCACTCTACCATCTCTCCAGTGCTCGTCTGCCTCGAAAAGCGGATGCAAAGGTAAGAGTATTTTTTGAATCTTGCAAATTTTTTGCGTACTTTTTTGCAAAAGAGAGGTAAAAATCGTACCTTTGCAGCATGATTTATCCTAAGAACTTTGAATCGAAGATAGGATTCGACGAAATACGACGGTTGCTGAAGGGACTGTGTCTCTCGACGCTGGGACAGGAGAAGGTAGACGAAATAGTCTTCTCGGACCAGGCTTTGGTGGTCAACGAGCAACTGGAACAGGTGCGCGAATTCCGTCGTATGCTGCAAAGCACGGAGAAGCCGGAATTCAACTTCTTTTTTGACGTGCGCGAGTCAGTAGCCCGCATCCGTCTGGAGAACACACATTTGGAGGAAGAAGAGTTGTGGGACCTGCGCCGCTCGCTGGAAACCATCGGGAAGATAGTCGTCTTCCTGAACCATACGGAGGACGCGGAGAGAGAGGGATTCGAACCCCGATACTCCTACCCTGCCCTACACAGGCTGGCAGAGAACGTACTGACGTTTCCAGCCATGATACGCCGTATTGACTCCATACTGGACAAGTTCGGCCACATCAAGGACTCGGCATCGATGGTGCTGGCGGGCATCCGTCACGACATGGAACAGACGGCGGGCTCGATTTCGCGCACGCTGTACACCATACTGCATACGGCCCAGCGCGAAGGGCTGGTGGCTCAAGACGTAGCCCCCACATTGCGCGACGGTCGACTGATGATACCCGTGGCACCTGGGCTGAAACGTAAGATTAATGGCATCGTACACGACGAGTCGGCTACGGGTAAGACTGTATTCATCGAGCCTGCCGAGGTGGTGGAGGCTAACAACAAGGTGCGCGAGTTGGAGGCTGCCGAACGCCGCGAGATAGTGCGCATACTGACAGTTTTCTCCGACGAACTGCGTCCACATGTACAGGAAGTACTGGACTCCTACCGCTTTCTGGCACAGATAGACCTGATACAGGCCAAGGCCAACATGGCTGAGCAGATGCAGGCCTTCGAGCCTGACGCCAAGGACGAGCCGACGATGGACTGGATTCGCGCCATTCATCCCCTTCTGCAACGCTCGCTGGCCAAACAGGACAAGAAGGTGGTTCCGCTGGACATCATACTGACCAAGGAGAAACGGCTGCTCATCATCTCCGGCCCCAATGCGGGCGGCAAGTCGGTATGTCTGAAGACGGTCGGTCTGCTGCAATATATGTTGCAATGCGGACTCAGCATCCCCATTGGCGACCGCTCAACCGTAGGCATTTTCCACGACATCATGATAGACATCGGCGACGAGCAGTCGATAGCCGACGACCTCTCCACCTACTCCAGCCACCTGCTGAACATGAAGAACATGATGAAGCAGGCTAACTCACGGACGCTGCTGCTGATAGACGAGTTCGGAGGCGGCACGGAACCCACCATCGGCGGTGCCATTGCCGAAGCCGTGCTGAAGCAGTTCTGGAAGAAGGAGGCCTTCGGAGTCATCACCACCCACTACCAGAACCTGAAGCACTTTGCCGAGGACCATCCGGGCGTGGTCAACGGAGCCATGCTCTATGACCGCCACCAGATGCAGGCCCTATTCCAGCTCAGCATCGGTCAGCCTGGCTCGTCGTTCGCCATCGAGATAGCCCGCAAGACGGGCATACCTGACGAGGTCATCAACGACGCCTCAGAGATAGTAGGCTCAGAGTACATACAGAGCGACAAATACCTGCAAGACATTGTCCGCGACAAGCGCTACTGGGAGGGCAAGCGTCAGACCATTCACCAGCACGAGAAGTCGCTGGAGGGACACATCCAGCGCTACGAGACCAATCTGGAGGAGATAGAACGCGAACGCAAGCAGATTCTGAAGCGTGCCCAGCAGCAGGCTGACGAACTGCTGAAGGAGGCCAACCGGAAGATAGAGAACGCCATCCGCGAAATCAAGGAGGCGCAGGCCGAGAAGGAGCAGACACGTCTGATTCGTGAGGAACTGCAACAATTCCGCGAACAGGTGACCAGCGACGACCAGCAGGGTTTGATGAGCGAAGAAGACTTTGCCAAGAAGTTGCGACAGATGCAAGAGCGCAAGGCCCGCAAGGAGCAGCGCAAGGCGAAGAAGGGCGAGGAGCAGAAGGCCGTCAGCGAGAAGCTGGCCGAACGTGCCAAAGCCAACCTGAACGATGCGAACCGTCCGTTAGCGAAGGGCGACAATGTCCGCATCAAGGGCACCAGCAGCGTCGGCGAGATAGAATCGATACAAGGCAAGCAAGCCACCGTCATCTTCGGAGGACTGCGCAGCAAGGTGAAACTGGAACAGTTGGAGAGAACAACCGCCGCCAACCCCTCCAAAGGGGCGGACTCTGCCAACAAGCACGCCCATCTGGCTATCCAGACCAGCCACATGACACGAGCCACCATGGAGGATCGCAAGCAGAACTTCCATCAGGACATTGACGTCCGTGGAATGCGCGGTGACGAAGCGATAGACACGGTGATGCACTTCATCGACGACGCCATCCTGATAGGATTGAGCCGTGTGCGCATCCTGCACGGTACGGGTACAGGCATCCTGCGCCAACTCATCCGTCAATACCTGCACACCGTCCCCAACGTAAAGAGTGCCAAGGACGAGCACGTACAGTTCGGAGGAGCAGGCATCACGGTGGTGGACTTGGACTAAACGATAACCCCAAAAAGAACATGAAGAAACTATAAACATTAAACCTATGAACACAAAGACGATTACGAGCATGGTTCTTGCCGCAGCATGTGGCACATTACTCACCGCTTGCAGCCATCGGGCTGAAACAACGGCACAAGCCAGTTTGAAGACTGTCGGCAATCCCTACCTGCCCCTTTGGGAGCACATTCCTGACGGCGAGCCATACGTCTTCGAAGACCCTGATCAGCCAGGCAAACAACGTGTCTACATCTATGGTTCACACGACACCCGCATTACCGACTATTGCGGACGCGAACAGGTGGTATGGTCTGCTTCGGTAGACTCGCTGAACCTATGGCGTTACGACGGCGAGATACTACGCGTGGACAAGAATGCCAAGGGTGAGCCTTTCGATACTGCCAAGACCGCCGATGTACTGTTTGCACCTGACGTAACGATGGTACAGGGAGCCGACGGCAAGAAGACATACTATCTCTTCCCCAACGACCAGACAGGCTATCGCAACGGGCTGATAGCCAAGAGTTCACGCCCCGACGGTCCCTTCGAGGTATGCAACTGGCAGAAGGATAATCCCAATCAGGTAGACGGCGTATTAGGCTTTGACCCTGCCGTGTTTGTGGACGACGACGGACGCGTCTATGGCTACTGGGGCTTCGGCGAGTCCAACGGTGCCGAGCTTGACCCCGCCACAATGGCAACTGTCAAGCCGGGTACCCAAGTGGTCAGCCACATGATACCTGGATACAAGGAGCCCGGCGTGTTCCGTTTCTTCGAGGCGTCCAGCATCCGTAAAATCAAGGACAAGTACGTGTTCATCTATAGCCGCTTCACGGAGGAGGGCGAGTTCGGATTGCCCACCACCAACTATACGCTGGCCTACGCCTATGGCGACCATCCCCTGGGTCCCTGGACCTATGGCGGCACCATCATTGACGGACGTGCCCGCGAAATAGACGCCAAGGGCGACACCATTGCCTCCGCCAACGTATCGGGTAATACTCACGGCAGCATCTGCGAGATTAACGGCCAGTGGTACGTGTTCTATCATCGCCAGTCGGGCCTCAACGAGTTTGCCCGTCAGGCCATGGTGGCCCCCATTACCGTCAAGGTAGAGGAAGGAGCAGGCGGCAAGGTAGAAATTTCCGAGGGAGCATACACCTCCGAGGGCTTTGCCCTTAACGGCCTTGACCCGTCGGAGCGTCATTCGGCGGGTATTGCCTGCTGGTACACAGGTCCCAAGGTGGCAGTACACGAGTGGCCAAACAACACATTCTACGGTTCGTACGTAGAAGCCGGCTACGGTACTGACAACAAGTTTGCCGCCCCCTACGACATCCGCAATAACACCAATGCCGTTGTCAACAATACCGACGGCTCCATTGTAGGCTACAAATACTTTAATTTTGACCAGACCAAGGGACGTAATGATGTGGAGTTAGTGCTACGCCTGACGCCTGAGGGTCTGGATGGTACTATCCAGGTGATGATAGACCGTCCGTGGACATCGCAAGGCGGACAGTTGCTGGGTACCATCGAACTGACAGCCAAGATGCCCAAGACCGCTACGGAGCTGACTGTCAAGTTGCCTAAGCTAAGCACGTACGACGGCAAACATGCGCTGTTCTTTGTCTTCTCATCGTCGACCAAGGAGAAATCGCTGTGTACCCTACACGACCTGTTGTTCCGCTAAAAGGCAGCGATTAAAGTTCAATGATCTGACCGTCGTAGGCCAGTTGAATGTCTGATGGCAACTGGGCGTTGACCTCTGCATGTCGGCCTATGTCATGACTGGAATGAATCAGCCACGTCTGCGGAGCACCAATCTGCCGTGCGAAACTAACAGCCTCATCGACAGTCTGATGACTGTGGTGGGGCTTTTTCCGTAAGGCATTGACTACAAGCATACGCGTTCCGTTCAGGTAGTCAAGTTCGGCAGCATCGATAGTTTTCATATCCGTGATATAGGTCAGGTCCGCATCAGCAGAAGTCAGCCTATAGCCAAGGATAGGCAGGTCGTGATGCATCACCTGAAAAGGCATGATGTCCACGTCGCCAATGCGGAACGGCTCGTGGGGACGGATTTCGTGCAGCTGAATGGCAGGTACTCCCGGGTAACGATGCTCCGCAAAGCAGTAGGGCAGCATCTGCAACATCCCCTGACGGGCCAGAGGGTCGGCATAGACATTGATTTCGCCAAACTGACAATACGGACGGATGTCATCCATTCCTCCCATGTGGTCATAGTGTGCATGGGTAATCAGTATGCCGTCAATACGCCGGAAGGGCTGATTCATCATTTGCTGCCGGAAGTCAGGCCCGCAGTCAATGAGCAGCCGTGTTTCAGCGGTCTCCGCCAGAGCCGAGCAACGCAACCGCTTGTCGTGCGGATCCGTGCTGGTGCAGGTATAGCACCTGCAACCAATGGTAGGTACACCACAAGATGTTCCAGTTCCGAGAAAAGTCAGTCGCATCGCTTTACTTGTTTTTTATATTCTTGGTGACTCTATATTCAGATCATGTTGACCTCAGGATGTATCAAAATGCCGAAACGCTGCTGGACATCGTGCTGGATAGTCTGGCAGAGCCGGACGATGTCTGCCCCCGTAGCCCCTCCCCGATTGACGAGTACAAGTGCCTGACGGTCATGTACGCCAGCAGGTCCCAAGGAGCGTCCCTTCCAGCCACACTGGTCAATCATCCATCCGGCAGGAATCTTCTCGTGGTTCTCATCCACCGTATAGTGTGGCATCCCGGGATACTGAGCTGCCAGCGCCTCGTACTGCTGACGGGACACCACGGGATTCATGAAGAAGCTGCCGGCATTGCCCAACTCCTGAGGGTCAGGAAGTTTGGCGCGACGGATGTCGATAATCACCTGGCGCAGCTGTTGTGCGGTAGGCTGGCTGATGCCCTGACGTTCGAGTTCGCTACGGATATTGCCATAGTCGAGTCGAGGCAGGAAAGTGGACTCAAACTCGTAGACAACCATCGTGATGAGGAAACGGTTCTTCCACTCGTTCTTGAAGCGGCTCTGCCGATAGCCATACTGACAGTCATCACGCGAGATGATGCACAGACGACCTGTAGCAATCTCCACAGCATGAACCTCAGCTATCAGGTCTTTGACCTCCACACCGTAAGCACCAATGTTCTGCACGGCACTGGCACCCACATCGCCCGGAATGAGCGACAGGTTCTCGGCCCCATAGAGCCCATTGCGCAGGCTGACGTCCACCATGTCGTCCCACGTTTCCCCGCTTCCGCAAGCCATACGACGCCCGGCAATATCCCATCCCTTCATGGCCGAGTGGACTACGATGCCGGGGAAATCGCGGGTGAGCAGCAGATTGCTGCCTCCACCAATAATCATATAAGGTAGACCGGACTCACGCAACAGCTGGGCAACCTGCTGAGCCTCCTGGGTGTTTTCGTACTCCAGGAAGCGGCTGCACTTGGCATCAATGCCGAAGGTATTGTGCGCCAACAAGCTATAATCGCGCAGGTCTTTCATCCGTTATCCACTATTAGGTGTTCAACTTTGTCAACTTCCACGTGTCACTCTTACGCACAAAGGTCATCTCGAGTTCCATACCGTTGGCTATTCCACGCAGTACGAAGACCTTCCGATTTCCCTCTGGGCGGGGCTGACCGTAGATGATGTTGTAAATCATCTTCTGGGGCAGTTCCGGTGCAAAAGCCTCCCATGTATCGGGTGTAATCACACCCTCCATGCGGGCAAAGTCGTCATCAGGGTCGGGCCCTTCAAACTGAATGGTCTCGCTGAGGCTTGCTTCCTGAAACTCACTATCGGTAGAGAAACGGGAATAGAACTCCAGGAAAGAAGCATTGTTGGAACTGCTGATGGGAATGGTATTGATGGAGGTCAGCATCCAAACGCCGCGCAGGCGGTCAAAGATGTGCTGAACGACAGCACCCGTGTTGAAGTATATCATCTCTACCACCGCGTGATTGATGCTGGTATCCTTGACCACCTCCATGTGTTTCTCGCTGTCGAAGAGCAGCGTATAATACTGCTGACGCATGAAGTAGCGCTCCATGCGCCAATGGTCACGATCAATCGTTTCCACCTTGCTGCCATTGACTTTCTTCAACGGAAACATGACACGCTCCATCTGCAGTTTGCGGCTGGCAGCAAAGTTATAGAGGAAATCGTCAAACAGTTCATCGGCAGCCTTAGGCATCGGGAGGTTTGCCAACGGGTCGTCAACAGACTCATCAACGGCTGTGGTATCAGCGGTACTCATGGTAGTATCAGCGGGGATTTCTTCCTCGACGGTGTTTGTCTTGTTGCCACCACAAGCAACCAACAATGACAAACAAAAAAGAGCTACCCAGTACCGTTTCATCGATGCTTTCTCAATTCGCGGCACAAAGGTAGCACTTTTTATTTAATTCTACAAACTTTTCTTAAAAATCTTTAGAAACTGTAGCTGAGTGTGCAGAGCAGCTGGTGGCGATTGTCCTTCACGCTGACAGCAGAAGCCTGATTGGAGAGTGTTTTTTCCAGGCCGGTACCGTCTTCTATATATTGGGCAGAGACTCCATTCATGTACGGATAGAAATCGCCGCTGCGCATCGAGTACTGGTAAGCCAGGTCTATCTTGAACTGGTCGAAGGCGAAGCCCACACCTGCGGTCAGACGATTGGTAGCCTTCCAGTTGGTATAGTCGGTGGTCGAAGCCATGTAGGTGCCCGATGACTGTAATGTCTGGTCACGCACACCCGACTCCTTATACATGGGCGACACATAGTTATAACCGACGCGTACCGAAATCATAGGGTCAACCTTGTACTCAGCACCCAGCTTCAGCGTAGAGACACCCCTAAGGGTACGCTCCGTATGGCGTTTCATCTCCGTATCGGTCGAACTCCGCTCGTAATAGTAGCCATCCCAGTCGTATCCAGAACCGGAAATAGTGCGCATATCGTTGGTAGAGTAGTCTGCATACTCATAGCTGGCACCCAGGGCGAGATAGTTGCCGATGGTGTGGCCGAGCGACAAACCGAACTTCCAAGGAGTATAGAAGCGGAAGTCTGCATCAGAACGCACCTCCTTCTGTATGCCCTTCACATCGTGAATGGAAGACACATTGCTGGTGGTCAGCTTGTAGAAGGTGGGAGTAGACACGCTGACGCCCAGACGGAACGGCGACTCCTCCACGGGGCGGACAATGGCACCAACCTTCACCTCAAAGCCGTGACCGGTTATCTTGTGGTCGTCACGCATACCTACATAGGTCACGTCATCGTCTATCTGAGGCAGCAGTTTCTCGCTGTATTCCGTATAGCTATTATAGTGGACATCTTTCAGACCGACGGTAACACCCAGATAGACACGGTTATTGATATTACCAGAGATATTGAAATCGTACTCGCCGATGTAGCCCGTCTGTGCACGGTCGAACTGATAGCCCTCTGAATCGTATGTAAACATGGTACCGTCCTTCACTATCATCTTGTCATAGAGGTTGTCCACCTGGCTCTCACCATATTGGGTATCCAAATCACCACGAATGCCCTTGATGCAGGTCTGCCTGTTCTGCGACGAGCCGTCAATGGAACGGGCTGCTGCCGACAATACATGATTGAAATTACGGTTCTTGTGGAAGTTAAAACCGAAATTCACATAGCTATGCATACCTGTGCGGGTAGAGAACACGATGCCCAGCTGGTCGAACGAAGCATTGGTCTTGGAACCGTCCTGGAAGGACTTGCCTTCACTCTGCGATACCAGTCCGAAAGAACCAGCCACCTGCGAACGGCGGAAGAGACCGATGCCAGCAGGATTGGTACTCATGGTAGAGAGGTCGGCTCCCAAAGCCTCCATTGCACCACCCATACCCACGTAACGGGCCGTTCCGTTCAGGTCTTCAGTAGCGAGTTGCGCACCCACATAGGTGTCGAGTATCACTCTCTGCGCTTGCAGTTGTGTAGCCATCATGGCCACAGCAGCCAATAAATATACTTTCTTCATGCTTTATCTTTTTTCATTATTCATTTCTCACTTCTCATTTAGGCCTTTGGCCGTCCCTATCTGCGTCCACCGAACGAGCGACCGCCAGACGCCGAGCGTCCGCCACCGCCTCCGAAGCTGCCTCCGCCACCAAAACTGCCACCACCGCGGCTACCGCCAAACGAGCCACCAAACGAGCGAGTGGAACCAAACGTCCTGCCACTGCTGTACGTAGTGCGGCTACTGCCGAATGTACGCCCGCTTTCGTAGGTAGTACGCCGAATGGGGCGTGAGACATAACGGTAGGGTCTTCCATACCAGCGCGGTCCGTAGTATGCATAGTAGCGGTAGCGCCAGGGGCGATAGTAGCCATAGAATCCATAGCGATAGTGCCAAGGCGAATACCATCCGGAGTAATACCAGGGATCATTCCAGTACCAGGGGTCGTACCAGGAATAATAGCCGGCATAGTACCAAGGTGACGACCATCTGCCATCCCGGAAGCCGTCCCAATAAGCCTGAGAGGGCGTGTAGTCATCAAAACGGGTCATGCGACGTGTGTACTTATAGTCTTCCGTAGCCTCCTGATAGGTGGAATCAGGGTAGACACCACGAACTGCCGAGAAGTCAATGATGTCGTTACCCGTAGAGTCTATTGGGGTGACGCTGCTCCTGATGTAATGATTGTAATCGTCAACGGAGCGAGAGCTACCCGAATAGTAGGTGTTGGAAGGCATTCCGTAGGTACGGGCCTCCTTAGCCTGGTTCTCCTTCGTAGGAACGAAGTACATGTCGTCATCCTGTGCTGCCATTGTGAAGGGCAGGGCTCCCAAGAGGAGCAGGGACATCATCAGTCTTTTCATCTTCATTTCTCCTATATTTTATTGATTCACGATGCAAAATTATCACAAAATTCGATGCAAAATTAGGGAAAAACCCTAAGAAGCGATAGGTTTTTCCCTATTTTTTGTAAATTTGCACCCAAATTTAACATTCTACGATGAAGTATTACGAAGTAACATTTACCCTAAATCCTTGTACACAGGATGCCCAGGACCTGCTTTCGGCTCTGGCTGGCGAGGCTGGATTCGAGACCTTTGAAGAGACTGCCGACGGTCTGAAGGGCTATGTGCAGCAAACGCTTTTCGACTCGCAGGCATTAGACGACATCCTGCAGGACTTCCCCCTCGAAGGAACGCATATCAATTATAATGTACGCGAAGCAGAGGACCGTGACTGGAACGAGCAATGGGAGCAGGAGGGCTTCGAGCCGATAGCAGTAAGATGTACGACAGATGATGCAAGATGTACCGGAGAACGTTCGCTTGTGATACACGACGGGCGCCATCTGCCATCAGACATTGACCATCAGCCATCAGCCATCCTGATTGAAATCGATGCTCACCTGGCTTTTGGCACCGGCACGCACGAGACGACACGCATGATTTGCGCGACACTATTGGAAGCCACGCTGAAGGGCAAGCGTGTTCTGGACTGTGGCTGCGGAACAGGCATCTTAGGCATCTGCGCCCTAAAACTGGGGGCAGCACATTGTACTGCCTACGACATTGACGAGTGGAGCGTCGACAACACCCGCCACAACAGCATCATCAATCAGGTTGACAACCTGCTGACGGTGATGCACGGCGATGCCACCCTACTCGACTCCCGGCAAGCCTCCTTCGACTTGGTCATGGCCAATATCAACCGCAACATCCTGCTTCAGGACATGAACCGCTTCGTCAGCGTCATGGCACCTGGTGCCACCCTGCTGCTGAGCGGTTTCTACGAAGAGGACTGCGAGATGCTGACCCGAGCAGCACAAGCCTACGGGCTCACCCTTAAAGGACAGAAACAAGACGGAACATGGGCTATGCTCGCATTTACCCGACCATGATGAGAAGACTCCTGACACTGCTGCTGCTGACCGTTGCCGTCAGCCTCCATGCAGCCAACCGCATCTACGTTCCCAACGTCCGTTCACTCACCAGCATGGTGAACGGCGACTGGCAGAACCGACCCGTCATGGAACTGGGCAGTTCTGACAAGTTGCAGATAGGATTTGACGAGCTGTCACACAACTACCACCGCTTTGTCTATCGCCTTGAGCATTGTGAATATGACTGGACGACGAGTGAAGGGCTGTTCGAGAGCGACTGGTTAGTAGGCTTCAACGGCAATCCTATCGAGGACTATCGGAACAGCATCAACACGACGGTGCTCTACACCCACTACTCGCTCACCATTCCCAACGACCTGTGCCGGCTGAAGATGAGCGGCAACTACCGCCTGACGGTCTATGACGAAGACCGGGACGAAGAGCGGGTGCTGGAGGTGGAATTCTATGTCGTGGAACCGCTGACAACCATCGGTCTGGAGGTGACCACCAATACGGACATCGACCACAACGAGAGCCACCAGCAGCTGTCCATGAGTGTCAACTACAACGGTTTGAGCGTCACCGACCGTGACCACCAGCTGCACACCGTTGTGATGCAGAACTGGCGCGAAGACCAGGCCCGCACGGACGTCACTCCCAACTATGTCAACATGAACGGACTGGCCTGGGAGCACAACCGACAGCTCATTTTCGATGCCGGCAACGAGTTCCATAAGTACGAAATCCTGGATGTCAGCCATCCCACCATGGGCATAGACCGCATCCAATGGGACGGCACCCACTATCAGGTATGGCCCTTCCCCTCCTTCGTGCGCAAGAACTATCTGACGGACGTCGATGCCGATGGTGCCTTCGTCATCCGCAACAGCGAATACCGTGAGGTAGACTACACCTGCGATTACGTATATGTGAACTACGTGCTGGAAGCCCCCTACGAAGGTGAACTGTACCTGAACGGACATTGGACGACGGACTACGACCGCGAGACCTACAAGATGCGTTACGACGGAGCCAAGGGCTGCTATTACACCCAGCTGATGCAGAAACAGGGATATTACTCCTATCAGTATATCACCCCTCAGGGAACGACTCCATCCTCCGAGGGCAGTTTCTACCAGACGGAAAACCGCTACCAGGCCTTTGTCTACTACCAAGGCATCGGCGAGCGCACCTGGCGTCTGGTAGGTTATCGGGCATTGGTCTTCCGATAAGCCTCCGGCGTCTGACGATACTGATGATAGAAACTGGCTATGAAATAGTTGGGCGTGACAAACCTCAGCTGACTGGCAATATCCTCTATACTCAGGTCGCTCTCCATCAGCAGTTTTGCGGCCTGCTGTAGTCGCAGGCTCTGCGCTATCCTACGCGGACTCTTATAGAGGTTGGCCGACATTACGTCTATCAGTTTCTCTTCCTCCACATGGGCCATGGCTGCCAACTGGCGCAGTCCCACAAACTCGTTAGGATGCTGGCGCAAGTAGGGAATAATCGTCAGCATGGCATCTTCAAACACCTTCACGCTATCACCCACCTTGTCCTCATTTTCATTGATTCCCGATGTCACAGGAGCCAGCATCTCACCCGTCATGCTGTCTGAACGCTCGGCAAAGCTCTTGATGCGTCTTAACAGGTCATCCTCCTGATGGTTACGCTGGAACTTCAGCTTCGTATTGCGATAGAAGAACACGACATTGGCCAACAGACAAATAGCGATAATCAGTCCCAGCAGCAGATAGATGCCCGTTGAGCGCCACCAAGGCTGTTCCACATTGACGACCCACGAGAGAGGTTCCTCGGGCCAGGAGTCAGGATTCATCGAAGCTTGCAGCTCAATCACATATCTGCCGGGATGCAGACCTGTCAGCGGCAGATGCAACATACCGCGCTTGTCAACACGTCCGTCGGAATTAGAATAGGACAGGATGCTCCACTTGTTATTGAGTCCCAGCACACGCACCCTGTAGTAGGTCTGACTGGGGCGCATAAAGTTCAGGCCGGAGAATGTCATCGACAGCGAGTTCTGGTTGTAGTTGACCGTCACCTCACGGGCACGGGTGATAGCCCTGTCTATAATCATTCTGCCGTCCAGGCGGGTTCCGGCATTGATGAAGTGACCGTTCACTAACAGGCGGATGAGCTTAGGGTACAGGTGGAAATTGGCTATCTCCTGTTCATAGAAGTTGCTGGGATGAAAGGCCAGCACATGGTCCAGCGACTGCATCACAATCGTTCCGTCGTCCAGTTTCATGGCCCTGCCGTTCACAAACGACTCGCTGGGCACGTTGTCAGCATGAGTATAGGTCTCTATCTGGTGTACGTCGTCGCCACGGATGAAGAAGTGTGAAATACCAAAGCTGGTAGCTATCCACATGTCGTGCTTGTTGTCTTCTATCACGCTGTGCACCATTTCGTTCAGCATTCCATCCTCACGGGTAAATACCCTTTTCTGCGAAGAGCCGGGTTTCTCGAGCACCAGTCCCGTGTAGGTACCCGTCCACACCCATCCGCGACTGTCACGATACTTGCAGTTCACGTGGCGAGGCAGGGGTTCATTGAGAGGGGGCAACCGGTCCATCATTTTCGCATATTCCTGAGCCTCAGGTGTATCCCATGTATAAAGCACGAAGGGTATCTTGAAGGGGCGCGAGTACAACAGTCCGCGCTTCTCCGTGCCCAGCCACATGCCGCCCTGACGGTCAAAGCAGATGTCGTTGACATCGGTTAAGAGCCGCCGCCCCTTGGTCAGCATCAGCTCTTCCACGTGGTCTGCCACCTTTGTCTCCGGACTGTATGACCAGTAGCCATATTCCGAAGCGATATAGAGCCGGCCATGGAACTTCGTCATGTTGTTCAGGTGATAAGGGACCTTTAACAGGGTCTCCCACTGGCGGCTGTTCACGTCAAAGCGCAACAGGACGGCATCCTTCTCGCCATTGCGTATCTGGTAGTAGAAATTGCTGTCCGGATAGATGACAGATGACTTGGAATAATGATTCTCTTCAGCAGTCTCAAATGCCGCCGCATCATACTCATGACGTCCAGTCTTGAGGTCATAGGCCGACACCACGCCGTTGGCAAAGAACTGCAACAACAGCCTGTTGTCATAGACGTCGACATCCTGCAACTCCGCTTTCAGGCGGACAGGCATCGTCTTGTTGGCATTGATGCCATAGAGCCGGTGCCCCGACAGCACCCACAGATGGCTGTTGACATCTCCGAACAGGTCTTCTACCTGATACTTCACGCCCAAACTCTTGAATACGCTGTCTACATCGCTGACAAACTGCTCTGTCATCAAGTCCAGACACGTTACTGACCGCTTATCCTTCAGCCACAGGTGATGGAAACGGTCAAAATACATATGGTAGTGTCCGTTGTACTTGGGCAGCGGAAACGAGTCTTCCGGCTTGGGATCTATATGGGTGAAGTTGTCACCATCGTAGAAATTGACGTGTCCTATGGTGGAAATCACCATGCGTCCCGTCTTGGTGCACTTGATGGTCTGGGCACTATTGTCAGCCAAGCCGTTAGAGGCGTCGTATGAGTAGAACAAACGATAAAGCTTAGGGCCTGCCCATGCATTCCCTCCTGCCAACAGCACGACTATAAGCAGAATCCATGCTTTAATGGTCAGGCGTATTCTCATTTGGTCTTTAGCTTTAAACACTTTTATTTTTGCAAAGATACACTATTTTTGCGGTCCACACGAATAGTCGGCCCATTATTTAGCATTTATTAGGAAAACCTTTGGCATTATCGGAGGGAAATACTATTTTTGCAGATTGGGACAACAGGGGAGGTGCTCAACCTGCTGTCCATCCAGTCGCCTGCCTACGACGAGTCGTTCGACATCTTCGAGCGTTGACTCCCAAGCCGTTGAGGCCGTCCTGCCGAGGTGGCGCAAAAAACATCGTTTTTAACATGTTTTATGTTCTTTTTTGCGAAAAATGTGGCCAAATAGTCCACTTTTTAGTTAAAAAGTTTGGCTGTCTAAAGATTTTTGTCTACATTTGTCGGCTATAAAATGTCAATGAATAAGAAAGCAATTATTGCTGACAGGAAAAATAACAGGCGTTATGCCCCCATATATAAAACACTAATCATCTGGGGACTGGTAGGACTATTGGCGCTTCTGCCCGGAATGGTCAAAGCCCAGACATTCGACAGCCCCCTGCGTTTATCAGCCAAGTCAAACCTTCTCTACGACGCTGCTCTCATGCCAAACTTAGGCTTCGAGATAGCGGTCGGCAAACAGTTCACCATTGCTGCCAGCGGCACCTATGGATGGCTGAAGATGAGGCCTTGGCACAAGAACATTCGCATAGTGACAGGCGATGTGGGGTTGAACTACTGGTTTGGTGACGATACCGACCAGGTGATGCATCGCGGGTTCCACATCGGACCCTATGCTGCCATCTATCGTTACGAATTCCTGTTCGGAAGCGATGGACAGCAGGCCAAGATCAACTGGGGCGCAGGTGTAGCAGTGGGCTACTCGATGCCTGTCAGTCCGGAATTCAGCTTCGACTTCACCCTGGGACTGGGCTATGTCGGAGGTAAATATAAGGAATACGACGTCGTGGATGACGTCTTCGAGCGCTTCGTATGGAAAGCCGACAAGCAGAGACACTACGTAGGTCCCACCCGGCTGGAGGTAGCGTTCGTATGGCATCTCTTCGGACCCAAGAAGAAAGGAGGCGACCAATGAAGTGCCGTCACTTGCTGCTGCTGATGTCCGCCGTCCTGCTCTGCTCGTGCAAGGCAGAACTCCGCGACCTCTACTACGAAGAGGACAGTTGGAACACCCTGCAGGTGCTCTTCGACTGGCAAGAGGCAACAGAGGCTAATCCGCAAGGCATGACCGTCCTCTTCTACGACGAGTTGCAGTCTAAAGAGCCCGAGCGCTACGACTACTCGGGAACTCGGGGAGGCACAGCGAGACTCATGTTCGGAACCTATCGCGCCATTGCCTACAACTACGACACGGAGACCATTCTCTATCGTAACATGTCGTCATGGCAGACATTGGAAGCCTACACCCGCTATTCGAACATCGAGGAGGGCGCCCAGATAGCCACCCGCGACGCGATGCCCAGGGCATCAGGCGCAGAGAACGAGCCCGTCATCCTGGAACCCGACCCGCTGTGGGCAGGAGCAGGCGAACCTGTGAAGGTGATTGATGGTGAACCGGCAACCACGACGGTGGTTCCCTCGTCGCGAGTAAAGACGGTGGAGATAGACATCTATCATGTGCCCAACCTGCAATACACCAGCCAGTTAGGCGGAGCCCTGACGGGACTGGCACCAGGTGTCAAGGTGGCTACGGGCGAGCTGCAGGAGGGCAGCGTTACGCAGTCGTTCACTTGCCATCGCATCGACGACACAACTCTGCGCATGAGCTTCCGCATCTTCGGACACTGTCCACACCATGCTGAAGGCGTCTACAACCAGCACATGCTCACCGTCTATGCCGTGCTGGCAGATGGCAGCAAATGGTACTACACCATGGATGTCACAGAGGACATACACGACGCTGCGACGGAGGACGAAGAAGAACAGACGGAGCACATCACCATCTACATCGACGAAGGTCTGCCCATCCCCAAGCCCATCGTCAACGGCTCCGGTTTCCAGCCCACCATTGATGGCTGGCAAGGGGTAGAAATTGAAGTAGGAATGTAACAAACAGTATAAATAAACGAGATAATAAACAAGAAGATTTAATAACAATTTTTTTTACATTATGAAAAAGAATCTATTTATCCTCGCAGTAGCAGGTCTTGCACTTGCTTCCTGCAGTAATGATGAGACAGTGGCAACAAGCCAAAACTCGAATGAGATTAGCTTCAGACCATTTGTGAACAATGTGACACGTGCAGCTAACTCTACTGGCGTGAAGAGTGCTTTTGAATCAGGTGATATCATCAACGTTTACGCTAATTATACGAGCAGTAAGTATTTCCAGGACAATTTTACAAGCAATGGTACAACTTTCAGTTCTACTAATAAGTACTATTGGCCTGCTGATGTTGCTACCAATAATTTGACATTCACAGCTATTTGGGGCGCAACTCAGAAAGCGAACACTCCTGGAAATGTTGAGAATTATACACCAGACGCTGCAGCAGCTAACCAGAAGGATATTCTCGTAGCGAAACATGTTTCGGCCGCTAAAGAAAGTCCAGTCCTTATGAACTTCCGTCATGCCTTGTCTCAGATTTTTGTAAATGTTAAAAACACCAATCCTAATCTGAAAGTGACAATCACAGGTGTACGTATTGGTTATGTCAAGACTGCTTCTACCCTCTTTGCATATTCTGGAGATGCAACTGATGCAAAAGAGTTGGGAAGTGCAAACAATGCAGCTAATGTTGCTCAGTCTGACTGGACATTGGTTGATTTTGCAACTCCAGGTTCTGGTGAAACTTATGCTAACAATTATAAGTATGATCAGACAGTAACATCAACAGAACTTATTGGTAACACTTCTGATGCAAATCACCCTTTTGCTGGAGGTTTTACACCTTGGATTCTTTTGCCTCAAGACATGAAGGCATTTGATGTTGATGCTAGCAGCAACAAGTTGTATGCTAATGCAAAATCAGGTGGTACAGGTGCTGATGCTCCAGATCTGAGTGGTTCTTATATCGCATTGCAAATGAAGATTGAGAATTACAATGGTTCTGCTGCTACAGGTACTATTGTTAACACTCAGTGGTGCTACTGGCCAATCACTCAAAACTGGACTCCAGGCTACAAGTATACTTATACGGTAGATGTTGCTGCTGGTGGCTACATGCCAACTGATACTAACAACGACAAGATACTTGATCCAGTTCTTGAAGGTGCAGTTATTGTATTTAGTCCCACATGTACAATTGACGAATGGGATCCTCAGACTGTTAACGTTTCAGGCGGCATTGAATAACCCCCCATCAGGGTCACAGGTCACAGGGGGACAGGCACGGTGTGAGGTCCTCAATGAAATGTAAGGAAACGGGGAAGTGAAAATCCCTGTTTCCTTTTTTTGCTTAGGACACAGGGGTCACCCTCTGTGTCCTCGAAGCCGCTTGCTTTCCTTGTAATATTCTTCTTCAGTCCTATGTTTCATCAACATGCAAAGATACGAATAAGCGAGCAAAATACAAAAGAAAAAACTGTTTTTCTTTTTATTTTCGAGCGAAAGTATCTAAGACGAAGTCAAAGACATAAACTTTGGGGAATAAAAACGCATTTGGGGTGAAAATTGCTACTAAAAGGACGCAAGAATGTCGTGGGGCACGAGCCGTAATGTCGTGGGGCACGAGCCGTAACCTCACCAGCGACGAGATTACGTCTCGTCCGGATCTGACCAGCATGAACAGGATCATTGGAAATGCGGAAAGTAGGAAATGCGGAAAGCGGACATTAGGCACTTTTTGAACACAGCAAGCAGTCATTACTTAGTATAAGTTTTATATTATTATAATTTACTATTATTGATATTAATACTATGATTAATTATACCTTCTTAAAAGAGGTATTCATGTCTACTTTCCTACTTTCCTACTTTCCTACTTTTCTACTTTCGGTCACAGGGGCGGTCACAGGGGGACAGGCACGGTGTGAGGCTCCGTGTTGTGTATGTTAACTCATGTGCGACAGGCTTTGTATGCGCGCGTACATTAAAGTGTGCAAAAAGTTTGGCTGTTTCGTGGAAAAGTTGTATATTTGCACTTTATATGAAACAAAAGGACTATTCTTATATGATCAACAAGGCCCAGCTGCTTATGTTCTGCAGCCTGCTTTTGGCAGGGTGTTCGGGTGATGGTGACGGACGTGATGTCCCCGTGTCGGAAACCGACAAAACAGAGATCCGTCTGGCTGCCGACGTCTGGAATGTGATGGAAGGCACCCGCGCCACAACCATCGCTGGTGGCACTCTGACAAGTGGTAGCTTCACAGCCTCCGCCTATGTTGGGAACACCACAACAGCTTACATCAATTCCGTACAAGTGGATTATGTGACAGACAAATGGGTATGGAACGACGGCAAGCACTACTGGCCAGCCAGTGGCAACCTGGACTTCTTTGCGTATATGCCGGCAACGAAGCCCAGCTATATCAAAGCAGATCCTACTTATAGCATCGTGGAAAGTCACCCACAGGCATCATTCACTTGTGAAAATCTGCCAATGACCTACAACGCAGCCACACCAGCCGCAGGACAGGGCAGCAGCTTGCAGGAATTCGTCTGGGGTATCACCATAGGCCAGAACAAGACTAACCAAGGCGTATCAGGCGTGACGATGAAGTTCCGCCACCCCTTTGCCTGCATCAAGTTCCAGTTGGCTGCAAACCACCCTGCCATACAAATCAACAGCATCACCTTCAAGGGTCTGAAAACTGGTGGTACCTGTACGCTGAACAATACAGCCATAGCAGACACGTATTATTATACCACCTCTGTATGGTCATCGCTGACACCAGCTGAAGGAGGCTCAGACCTCGTGATGACGCTGGCAAGCAAGGTTGACGATGGCAAGGGCAATATGGTATGGGATCCTGCTCCTGTAAACACCTTCAATGACAATCCTGATGATGAAACCGTTCCCATAGGAGGTTGGACTGGAAGCGCGCACGATTTTGTCAATCTCCTTGTCATTCCCCAGACATGGACAGGCCAGATAGAGGTCAACGCCTCGTGGAACGACTGGGGCGACACGCCTGTGGAGCACACGGTGACAGCCACTATTCCTGCCACCTGGCAGCCAGGCTATAGCTATACTTATACCTTCAATATTACGCCTGAGGACTTGGTAGTGAACCTGACGGACTTCACGGAGCAATGGTAAGTAATGGTTAATGGTTAACGGTTAAAGGATAAAGAGAAAAGATAACACACGAAAATAATAACACTATGAAGATACAGTTCAGAAATCCCCGAGTATTCACATTCCTGCTGACCCTGCTGCTTTTGGGTGGCGTGGCAAACCATGCGTGGGCAAAAGTAACGTATCATATCCTGTCGCTGCCGATAAGCACGAAGCAGCTTGATGGAACAGACCATCAAGACGGTGCTTTGCAAAACTTCCAAACCAATGTTCGTGTGGAAGTGCTGCGGTGCGTTAGCAATACACTCACCGTTGGCCTGCCTAACGAGTATAAGAGTCCGTTGGTGACGACCTACCACTACTATTCATCTACCAATATTACCAAGAGCGGAACTACACAGCAACTCTACGGATACAACAACACTACCTACTATTTCTACACAATCAATGGCTCATCAGCCAATGAAGATGTTCCTGAGAACCAACTAACGGCAGGTAATTCCTGTGATGACAATATCGACATCTACGTCACTTACGACTACGACAACGCAAGTTCTCCTATCGACCTGTCAACTACGATGGACAACGATACGCGATTGCTGAGTAGTGACTACAAAGAATACAACATCCACCTGAAGGACCGTATGGTGGTGTTGAACCAGAAGCGTCAGAACCGTCCCGGTGCCGTGCTCGACGGACAATATGACTCACCGCAGCTGGCCAGCGATGCATTTTCATGGATTACGTCAGCCGGTATAGGCAATGGTGACGGATACAGACACTTTATATTCAGGTTTGGTGGTAACGACCCATATAACGTTACCATCTACACTGCATACGACAAAAATACTACATTTAGACAAACAGGTAAGGATAATTTCTTTACCACCGATGTAAAGGATAAAGATAAATACCTCCGGAAAGATGTATTTAAAGAGTATAGAGGTGCATCATTTTTCCGTCTGATGTCTGCCAACATGGATGACAAAAACATGTGGCTGTCGAGTGATGCTGATATCCAATGGCAGGAAGGTGGAGCAAGAGATAATGCTGTAAGAAAGGTTGTTCCAGGCTACTATAAAGGTCCTAACGACAACAAGAGTACACTCTACGAGATGTCGCCTATATTCAACTCCTTCGCCATCCTGAACCATAAGAGCGGCGAAGGCTGGACGTTGGCTGGCTCGAAGATGAATACAGGAAGTAACGAATGGCAGCCAAGTACATCTGGGCAGATACAGTATATGGACTATAGGGACAACGGAAACAACATCACCGTTATCTATAAGGCAGATGCCAGTGCTTGTAAGGTAGATGTTTATGAGGTGAAGAAATACATCTTCCGAGTCAAGACACCTTTCGGCAGCAACGTGGATGCAACCATCAAGTGGAGTGACTACGCAAAGGACGAGAGCATCACTACCAGCTTGATACCTGATGAGCTGAGGCGTAAATACACCAGCTTTACAGGAAACTTCTATGCCGATGCTGAGCACAATACAGCTGTAACTACTTTTGCGGAGGCGCAGACTAAGTGTTCTAAAGATGAGGATGGGAAATACGTTATTTATGTAGATTATACCGTACTGTCTTCTCTCCCCTTCACTGCCATTACATCCGCAAATAGGACTACTGGATACACTACAGCTACATGGTATCAGATGACGGACAAGGACAGCTCGGGAAAGAAAATTAAATGGGATGCCACGAACTCTGTCTTTAAGAACAACGGTGCTGCCAAGGACTATACCCTCGAGAGTGACTTTGCCTTTATTGGTGACCCCTACGAACTGCGTATCATCAACCGTAAGTTGACGGTGGATAATTCCGGGAACCGGTATGTGGGATGTGCCGACCCTTCTTCCAGCACAAACTTGGATGTGAGTTCTTCAGACGGTACTCATTACAAATGGGAAATCCCCTACGATGCTATTTCTGGCAACTTTGTGCTGAGAGAGTTCAAGAGTAGCAACGCCTATTGGAATTGGGACACCGGGGAAGTCAACACAATACAATACAGCACCTCGGCTTCTACCCGCATCAAGGTGATGGCACTGCCGAAGATTAACTATGTCTACCACATCATCAATAGTGCAGGAAACGAAGCCGTTAAGGCAACAGAATCGCAGGAGGTGGGCATTGCGTTGAATTACAGCAATATCCCCGAAATCATCCGCAGTCCGTTTATTCATCCTACGCTGCTGGGTGGTGAGAGCAAGATTACCTATTATTATAAGCTGGCTGATGCCAAAGCCAAGACAAACGCCAAGACGAATGCGAGCTACAACCCAGGTGACGACGGCAATGACATCTATGTGCGCTATGACCTGACGAATTTGAATAGCACATACGCATCATATATTGCCGGCTCTACTTCCTTTAACGTCCGTCTGAATGGTCAGTATATCTACTATGACAGTAGTTCTGGAACAATCAAGAGTACCGCCGAAGTTGGGAATAATAGTAATTACGAGTGGAAACTGGGCGGTAGTGACCCATACGCTATGACGGTACGTGTAGGCAATTCCGACAAGTATGTTTCCGTTGCTGACTGGGCTACCGGCACTATCAGCTGGTCTGAAAGCGAACCCACTTCAAAGTTTATCATTAAAGGAACTTCTAACGCTAGCGTATATGAAGTGATGGCTGCTACGGGTGATGGCACGGACGCTGCCACTACCTATTATAACATTGGACGTGCTGATGCCAATACGGTAAAGGTGTACAGCAATGGTACTTATGCTCACGGCTATAGCCAGCTGCGTTTCCAGTTAATAGCAACTTCTGCCGTCAATGTTACCTATCATTTAATTGACATTAAAAACAATACGGAGCTGCTAAGCGTGCAAACGCGACAGCCAAGTACTGACGCACCTTCATTCCCACCGGAATATAGGAGCCCTTTGGTGGAAACATATTCCTATTGGAGTAGCTTAAATGATGCAAAAAACAGGTCTGGCGACCCACGTACTACCGTTGGGGCAACAGGTGACATTTGGGTTACCTATACTGCCAACAACTTGGTAGATATGTCAGGTAGAACAATGTATCTGCTGAAGTATGCATTGGGTGACCAGTTTCGACAGGAGGATGGTAGCGATGGATTGTTAGCTCCAATGAGCGAATTCACTGGCGATGATGCAGCAAAGAAATATAAATATCAGGCCGTCTATCCTTATTGTAACGGTGACTGTAACTTCTTCGTCTATGGTCAGGAGCAGTATGACGAACAGCAGCAGGGCGCTGCCAGTACGCGTACCCGCTGGGCGTGGTATGTGGAGAGTGTCGACAACGACCCATATCATGTGAAGATACGCTCACGCCAGCAGGAAACTTACCCCGCAGGTAGTGGTAATGACTATAATGCATATTTCCGTACTTACAAACCTAATGACTATTCAGAGGTGGTGACCACGCTTGCCTGGCCGGGAATATCCGGTGAGCAAGGTACTGAGTATATGGTGCTGGGCTCTGCTGGACAATTCAGACTGGTTACAAGTGATGCGATAGATGATGGTAGTACCAATGTACGTCGCGCCGTCAACTCCTTCGAGCAGTACTGGAAGACATGGAACACCATACGCTTAAAAGTCTTGGGCGACAAAGATGCAGTAGCAAAGCAGAGCGACCCTAACACCGTGCCGGCAACGCCTGCTGCGCCAACTGCCGCTGCAGCAAGTAAGGATAACAGAACCTACCTCACTGAGAATATGGGTTGGCACAGCTACGAGCAGTGGGCTTACGCCATTCGTTGGAACGATTACAATAAGGCGGGTGACAAGAATAAAAAAGGCTGGGAAGCTCTTGAACACTGGTATCAGACCGTCAAAATGGGAGAAGGATATTTCGACTTCGTACCTACCACCATCGACCCTGTGCTTATTCTGCTCGACCAGCACGGATGGGAGGTGATGCGTAAGCCTCTGCCATCAAGTCCTACTGACCCAGACAAGGCTGCTAAGTATGATGCTATACGTCCTTACGACAGCCCGATGGTGAAGGAGTATCACTTCTGGACTAAGACTTCAAAGCGTACCGGTTTCCACCAATATTATAACCTCAGTCAGCGAGTGACAGTGGATGAAGAGCCTTTCGCCTCTACCTCACTGACGAATCTGCCTCCTTTTGATGCTACCAATGTGCATGATGCCAAGGGCAACCTGTATGACCAGTATGTCACCTATGTCGTGAAGGATGAGTATGTGAAGAGCTTTGGACAGCCGTTCATGATTCAGCAAGGCAAAAACTTTGTTTATAACAATAGCGATGCTATAGGAATGTACGACTTGTCAACGACTACTGGCGGCATGTCGCAATACATTATCGACAATGCCAGCTACCTGACAGTTTCCGGCTCAAAGAAAAATGAGCTATGGTATCTGAAGCCCAATGCTAACATCGATGACGAAATGGGTTATGCCAACTATGCTCATGATTGGACTAACGACTATACGAAGACGGACTTTAGCGAGAGCGGCTTCGACCCATACAACATTCAGATATCGAGTGTAGCACATTCATCTTTATATTTCGTTACCAACGCCACAACGGCAGAGGTTCATGAAGGTTCTATATTAGGTAACGGTGAGACTAATGCTTTAGGCGCAAGGCAGGCTGTTGAGGCTGCGCTCGTAGGTGGTTGGGACAACCGCACCATCCGAATGACCAATGCCACCTTCATGGCGGTTCAGGATAAGGAGGGCAATATGCAGCTGATGCCTCGCTTTGACCAGGAAAAGCGTCTGAAGGACTTCTCTGCATTAGTACATACTGACGATGCGGAAGAGGCAGGAACGCATACCAAACTTTATCGTCCGTTGGTATATAATTACCACATCATCGACAATAGTGGCCAGGAGGCCTTACACTACCAAGGTGGTGGTGACCTTGTGCCACAGACACCCGAATGGTTCCAAAGTCAGTTGGCAAAGGATTATAAATATTATGCGACGCTGAATGCTGGTGTCGTTTCCAACGAAATTACCGAATCGCTGGAAGGTGCCTCGCTGACAGAAAAGAATGTCTATGTACGCTATAGCTATGACGAAACTGCCGACTATAACAAGATACTGCAAGGCA
Organism: uncultured Prevotella sp.; assembly: GCA_946628315.1. Taxonomy (GTDB): domain Bacteria; phylum Bacteroidota; class Bacteroidia; order Bacteroidales; family Bacteroidaceae; genus Prevotella. The sequence goes on along the minus strand of CAMOWH010000018.1, from coordinate 2,772 downwards.
AGTGGTTGACGATGACGCTGAATACAAAGAATGCTGTTTATAACAGTGGATTAAAACAGGCCAGTGACGAAAAGCCTTCTCCTGTTGATGGTGACGATAAACAGTGGCAGTGGAAGTTCATTGCAGATTCGCAGACCAATCCAGACCCATACGCTGTAAGCTTGTATAATCGTAGTAGTGCAGGAACGCCAACTTCTGTCAACATCGGGACTAAGTTCGCCCTGCTTAACTGGTATGATAACAATGGCATAGATCCAAATGCATATACATTGGCTGTACATGGAACAGAAACATCTAATTACGATTTCGTGAATGGTGCAAGCATGGATGCTTCTATTGCCGCCACTACAGCTACTGAGTCAGGCGTGAAGAGCACCTCATGCACTTACACCGATGGAGCAAAGATCGTGCTGAACGACGACGTAAGCCACACCTATACATATAAGGTATATACCAATGGCAATAATGGTAGCAATGCTGTAAAATATGGTGTATTTGCTGTCAGCGCTGAGCAGGATTATTCCACAGTAGCGGAAAATGACTATGTCCCCATTCTGCCTGAAGAGATCAGGTCGCCGCTACTCAACATAAACCAGTTCAAGTATTATGGAGCTGAGGCTGATATGGGTGACGCAACAAAAGAACTGAAGAACATCTTCGGACTGTATGATGACATTATCTATGTGCGCTACACGGACTACGATTTGTTGAATACAGAATATAAGGTGCCGAACGTCAGAAATACGCCAGGCACAACTGTAGCACGTGATGAAAGTTCTAACGATGCTGCCCTCGACCTCAAAGGTGAACTGATATATAACATCATTTGGTACTATGATAAGATGATGAAGGCTGTTGACACAACAGAGCCAGCTGATGGTTATGATGGTATAAGTTCAGAAACAAATCATGCATTAGACGGCGATGCTGCCTATGTTTGGCAGTTTGAGGGCAATGACCCATACGCCATTAAGATTAAGCATAAGAGTTCTGGAAAGTATGCTGTGGGAACTAACACTTTGGAAACGGTAGAAGCTAACGCCAGCCCTTCAAAGACCTTTATGCTCCTGCCTTCAACTGATACCAGTTGGGAATATGGCATGCTGCAGGTAACAAGTGGTACAGACAAACTCAGCGGACATGGTCATACCACAGTGGCTGATGCCCCAACAAAATTCATCATCTTCGGTCTCTCTACGCATAAGGTTATCTATCACCTGGTGATTGCGAATATTGGAGGAAGCGAAAACATACCTTATTACAATACTTCAACAAAAGATTTTGAAGAGTCTCATCCCATTGCAGGCTCTACCATGCGTGACTTATCCACGACATACCAGTTGGGCGAAACTAAAAGTATTAACGGTACCTCAGTAAACTATTGTGTTGACGCTGGTCATATCACCTTGGGAGATCCACTGAAGGTTCCTGAGGCTCTGAAACGACCCAACTGTAAGTATTTCTACTATGTAGGTGGAATATATGATAATGAAGCATGTACAACTCCCAATGAATCCCTCAATATTACCTATAAAGGACATGAGATAACCAAAATGGGTACAGAGCCAGAATTGCTTGGCAAGACTGTAGTCATCAATGTTGTCTATGCTTTTTATGACGGACTTCCTACTAACAATGGTGCCAACTTTGTAACTGATAAAACGGGAACGCAGTGGTTTACGACAGAAACAAACGACGAGACTCCGTATTTGGCACGCATCACATACGAAGGTACTATTCAGTCTGCTGAAGGACGAGAACCACACTATACCAACGAATTCCTATGGAAACCAATAGGAGACCCTTACGGATTCAAGATGTATAACCGTTATATTTATAAGAATGCTAATCAGCCTACCCGAGTAATGACAACAACAGAATCTCCAGCTGACGGTCAATCACTTACTTTGGGTAGCGATACTGAACCGAAGACTATCTACGAACTCTTCGCTGGTGAAACAGACGGTTACTTCATCATGCGCCCGATGCTCAATAATAATGTGGCTATCTATAACAATGCGGGCACGATGTCGCTCAGCTCAACAAACGCTACAGAGTGGACATTCGGACTAAGCGAAACACTGTTTAAGCCATACAGAGACCGTGCTGGATATGTAGGTGGACTTAACACTGCAGGTAAGAAAGCCTATGAAGATGCAGGCGGTAATTTGCAGACCATACAGGGTATAGTATATAACGATACTTACATTGTGCCTTTTGCTCAGGGGTACTATCGTCTGCACAACCTGCCCAATACTGACGGCATCACCACCCCACGCTATATGAGTGGTTATCTGCATGAGATAGAGAAGACACATAATGGCGGTAACCCAATGCACTTCTATAGCCGTAAGGGTGTGAATACTACATTCGAAGCACTGGGAAGCGGCTATACCACAACACCAGCCACACAGGGACAGATACCTGTACTGCCTACAGAGTATGACCCATCAACTATCTTCCATATCACAGGTTCTGCAAGTGAAGCACAGATGCATACTCAGGGACTTAATGTTATAGAAAACAGGATGGGTACGGCAACAGGTACCACTTTCAATATCGTTGATATCGGCGGTGCATGCGTGGTGATATATGATGGTAGTAAAAACTATCTCTCCTATAATGGCACCAATAAGTATGACATCGGTTATGACGCGATGACTGCTTCGGTGGCAGAGAGAAGTAAGTGGTGCTTGGAGCCTGCGAACAACATGGGCCTGTATATTGAGACGCACAGTGGTGGTGAGGAAGAAACACTCACAGACTTGTGGT
>CAMOWH010000017.1:0-28607 GCA_946628315.1 uncultured Prevotella sp. | reverse complement strand
CGGTGAGCACCAGCTTTTAGAATAAAAGCAGCCTAAGAAATCCCCTTTTTGCCTCCAAATAGGCTGAACCGCAGGGACGGGTGGGTGAAATCTCCCCCCCTGAAGCCCTGCCCCCTGTTTGGAAAAAAGTGAAGAATCGTTTGGAGTCTTCACTTTTTCTTTGTATCTTTGCAGCCAAATAGGCTAAAACAAACAAAAACAATATCGATATTAAACTACAAAATGGAACAAGTCTTTAGTTACATTATCAGTCTGGGCGCGTCGGTGATGATGCCCATACTGTTTACGATTATCGGCCTGTGCATCGGCCTGAAGTTCGGCCGCTCGCTGAAGAGCGGCCTCTATGTGGGTGTGGGTTTCGTGGGCTTAGGCATTGTGACGGCTCTGCTGACGACGAACTTCGGCGGGCCGCTGAGCGAGATTTCCAAGCTCTACGACCTACAGCTGAAGGTCTTCGACATGGGCTGGCCCGCCGCTGCTGCAGTGGCTTACAATACGGCGGTGGGGGCGCTGATTATCCCCATCTGCTTAGGTGTGAACTTCCTGCTGCTCATTACGGGCTGCACGCGGACGGTGAACATCGACCTGTGGAACTACTGGCACTTCGCCTTCATCGGGGCGGTGGCCTACTTTGTCATGGGCGAGTCGCTGGCGTGGGGCTACTTTGCGGCCATCGTGTGCTACATCGTGACGCTGGTCATGGCTGACCTGACGGCAGACAAGTTCCAGGAGTACTATCCCGAGTGGCAGGGCATCTCGATTCCCCAGCCGTTCTGCCAGAGCTTTGTGCCCTTTGCGCTGATCATCGGCAAGGCGCTGGACATGATTCCCGGCTTTGAGAAGTTGAACATCGACGCGGAGGGCATGAAGAAGAAGTTCGGCGTGATGGGCGAACCACTCATCTTAGGTGTCATCGTGGGCTGCCTGATAGGTGCGCTGGCCCAGCTGGACATCAAGAAGGTGCTCTTCTTAGGTGTGACCATGGGTGCGGTGATGGAGCTGATTCCGCGTATTACCTCTTTATTTATAGAAGGCCTGAAACCCATTGCCGAGAAGACGCAGGAGGTGGTGAAGCGGAAGTTCAACGGCAAGAAGGTCTACATCGGCATGTCGCCGGCTGTGGTCATCGGCCATCCGACGACGCTCGTCGTCTCGCTGCTGCTCATCCCCGTAGCCCTGGGCCTGGCCGTGGTGCTGCCCGGCAACCAGTTCCTGCCGCTGGCCTCGCTGGCGGGTATGTTCTATCTGTTCCCCATGGTGCTGCCCTTTACCAAGGGTAATGTGGTGAAGACGTTCATCATCGGTCTGGTGGCGCTGGCCATCGGACTGTACTTCGTCACCGACATGGCGCCGGCCTTCACGCAGGCTGCCCACACTGTGTTCGAGCAGACGGGCGACAAGGCTGCCGACATCCCGCAGGGCTTCGAGGGCGGTGCACTGGACTTCGCGTCGTCGCTGTTCGGATGGGTCATCTACAAGTGCGTGGCCTATCTGGAGTGGATTGGTGCCGGTGTGCTGACGGTCGTCACGTTAGGCATGGTGGTGTGGAATCGCCAGCGCATAGCGAAGGATTCTAAAAACACGGATTAAAAAGTTAAAATAGTTATGAAAAAACAAGTATTAAGTTTACTGATGATGATGAGTTCACTATCAATGTCTGCTCAGCAGACCATGAGCTTCCAGACGGCGTGTCATCCGGCTGACGTGAAGCACTATGACACACAGACACTGCGTGACCGCTTTGTGATGGAGAAGGTGATGGAGGCCGACCACATTCACCTGACGTACTCGATGTACGACCGTTTCATCTTCGGCGGTGCCATGCCGGTGAGCAAGGACCTGAAGCTGGAGACGCATCCGCAGCTGCGTGCCGACTACTTCATGCGTAACCGCGAACTGGGCATCATCAACACGGGTGGCGACGGTGTTGTCATCGTGGACGGTCAGGAGTATCCCTTAGGTTACAGCGAGGCACTGTATGTCGGTCGCGGATGGCTGGGCAAGGACAAGAACGGCAAGGACATCGACTCGAACAAGGAGGTCATCTTCCGTTCGAAGAATCCGCAGAAGCCGGCTAAGTTCTACCTGAACTCGGCCACGGCCCACAAGCACTACAAGACGCAGTGGGTGACGCTGGACGGACGCAAGAACGGCAAGGTGCAGTCGCTGAAGGCTACCATCATCGGCACTAAGGACAAACCCTTAGGCACGCTGGCAGAGAGCAACCAGCGCACCATCAACCAACTGATTGTGAACACGTCGCTGGAGGAGGGCCCGTGCCAGCTGCAGATGGGGCTGACCCAGTTGCAGGAGGGTAGCGTGTGGAACACCATGCCGCCTCACACCCACGGTCGCCGCATCGAGGCCTACTACTACTTCAACGTGCCCGAGGGACAGCAGGTGAGCCACATCATGGGTGAGCCGCAGGAGACCCGCGTGGTATGGCTGAAGAACGAGCAGGCTATCATGTCGCCGGAGTGGAGCATCCACTGTGCCTCTGCTACCTATTACTATACCTTCATCTGGGGTATGGCGGGCGAGAACCTGAACTATAATGACAAGGACAACATCCCCGTCGGCGACTTGAGATGACAGGAATGTCGAAACATCGAAAAACTTGAAATATTATGGCTACTGTACAAACAACAAAAATGTCCAACTTCCGTTGGGTGATCTGTGCGTTGCTGTTCCTGGCAACCACTATTAACTACATGGACCGTCAGGTCTTGTCGCTGACATGGAAAGACTTTATTGCACCGGAGTTCCACTGGACGGACGGTGACTACGGTACGATTACGGGTCTCTTCTCGCTGTTCTATGCTATTGCCAACCTCTTCGCGGGCAAGTTCATCGACTGGATGGGCACCAGGAAGGGATATCTGATTGCCATCTTCGTATGGTCATTAGGTGCCGTGCTGCACGCCGGCTGCGGATGGGTGGCCATGACCGTCGAGGGCTACGACAGCATCGAGGCCCTGCGCATGGTAGAGGCCGGCAGTGACGCCGCCGTGGCCATTGCCACCATCTCGGTATGGCTGTTCCTCAGCTGCCGTCTGATTCTGGCCGTCGGCGAGGCCGGTAACTTCCCCGCTGCCATCAAGGCTACGGCAGAGTATTTCCCGAAGAAGGACCGTGCGTTCTCTACGTCTATCTTCAACAGTGGTGCCTCGGTCGGTGCACTGGCTGCTCCCGCCACCATTCCCCTGCTGGCTCGTGCCTGGGGCTGGGAGATGGCGTTCATCATCATCGGTGCCCTGGGATTCGTCTGGATGGGTCTCTGGATATGGCTCTACGAGAAGCCTGCCAAGAACAAGCGTGTGAACCAGGCTGAGCTGAACTACATTGAGCAGGACAACGACCTGGCTGAAGCACAGAACCGCTCGGCAGAGAAGGAGGAGAAGACGATACCGTTCCTGAAGTGCTTCACCTACAAGCAGACGTGGTCGTTCCTGGTGGGTAAGTTCATGACTGACGGTGTGTGGTGGTTCTTCCTGTTCTGGGCTCCGGCCTACTTCTCTGACCAGTATGGCTATACCAGCGACTCGATGATGGGTATCCTGCTCATCTTCACGCTCTACTTCATCGTGACGGTGCTCAGCATCGGCGGCGGCTATCTGCCCAAGTACTTTGTAGAGCAGAAGGGCATGAACCCTTATGCCGGTCGTATGCGTGCCATGTTCATCTTCGCCTGCTTCCCCGTGCTCGGCCTGTTTGCACAGCCCCTGGGTGCCTATAGCGCCTGGTGGCCCGCCATACTGATTGGCCTTTTAGGTGCCGGTCACCAGGCTTGGTCTGCCAACATCTTCTCTACCGTAGGCGATATGTTCCCGAAGTCTACCATCGGAACCATTGTCGGTCTGGGTACGATGGCCGGTGGTCTGGGCTCGATGAGCATCAACCTGGGCAGCGGTAAGTTCTTCGACTGGGCTGCCAGTCAGGGTGCCGCCTTCTCGTTCTTCGGCTTCGACGGCAAGCCCGCTGCCTATATGGTGGTGTTCTGCATCTGTGCAGTGGCTTACCTCATCGGCTGGTGCATCATGAAGGCACTTGTTCCTAAGTATAAACCCATCACTTTGGATGACTAATTTCACATGATTGAATACAAAAGCCTCCCGATTTTTTCCTTCGGGGGGCTTTTTTCTTAGGTTTTCTTTGGCGATATTGCGAAAAAGTCGTAAATTTGCAGGATACAAACGTAAATAGTACTATTACTCCATGATGCGAAAAAGCTTTTTGTTGCTGGCTGTATTGCTGTTGCCGCTGTTCGCAGGGGCTGCTGTCCCTGATATTAAGTTCCATCGGCTGGATACCCGGAACGGACTGTCCAACTCGCAGGTGAACTGTGTATATCGTGACTCCCACGGATTTGTGTGGGTGGGCACGGCCTACGGACTGAACCGCTATGACGGCTATCGGGTGAAGACCTTCTTCTCGAATATGCGCGATACGACTACCATGCGCGACAACTATACCGACCAGATTATGGAAGACATTGAGGGACGGCTCTGGCTGAAGCAGGGCATGAACTACTGTGTCTACGATCCCGTGACGGAGAAGTTCGAACGGAATCCCAGCCGGGTGGTAGAGAAGTTCCTGCCGGGCCGCAATGCCGTGGAGCGAGTCTATATCGACAAGGACAAGAACTACTGGATTAAGTTCTATGAAGAAGGCATCTTCTGTTACAACCCGAAGACCAAGGAGACCAGAGAGTTCAAGATGGGCTACGGCAAGAACCAGATTAAGGAGCACTATGGTATTGCCGCCATGACCGACTATGCCAGTGGACTGGTCTTCATGACCTACACAGGTGAGCTGGTATGCCTGAACGGCAAGACGGGCAACATCGAGTGGGAAAACACCTGGATGCACGACCATGGCGTGCTGGAAAGCCAGAACTATAAGCTGCTCATTGACAAGGAGGAGAACTTGTATGTGATAGCCGAGCAATACACCTTTATCTATGTGAAGAAGGAAAACCGCTGGTACTCGACTGTCCGCGAGATGATGTTGGCAGAGGGTATTGACGGGCTGCCCGAAGGGTTGCAGGTGTGGGATGTCAAGGTTGACCAGAAGAACCGCCTGTGGGTGGCTACCGACCATCAGGGGCTCTTCGTCGTCGACCGTAAGGACAAAGAGGTGCGTCAGTTCGTGAACAGTAAGTTTGACGAGTCGACCATCAGTGACAACTCGCCCCGGCAGGTGTATGTTGACTCCGACAATCGGGTGTGGATAGGAACCTATAAGAACGGTGTCAACGAGTTCAAGGAGGGCTTGGCCAGTATCAAGAATCTGGAACTAGGCGACATCAATACGGTGACGGAAGACCGGAACGGCTACTATTGGCTGGGCAGCAATACGGACGGTATCTTCGTCTACGACCCACGAAGCGGGGAAGTGGTGAACCACTATACCAAGGACAACAGTCCCATGCTGGGCAATATCATGGTAGGCAGCTGCACGGCCAGCGACGGAAGCATCTGGTTCGGTTCCTATAACGGCGGACTGACCCGCTGTATTCCCTCTAAAACAGACCCGCGTCAGGCAACTATTGTCAACTGGCGCTCGACGGGCGACCAACAGGGACTTTCCACCAATAATGTGTGGAGCGTGACGGAGGACAAATGGCACCGTATGTGGATTGCCACGCTGGGCGGCGGTATTCAGATGCTTGACTTGAAAACGGGGAAGTTCCGTACCTGGAATACCGATAATACCGGTCTGCCCAGTAACTATCTGACCAGTACCTGGTGGATTAAGAAAGGATGGCTGATGGTGGGCACCAGCTGGTTCTGGTGCTTTGTAAATCCTGTCACGGGGCAGTTGGCGAACCGGGTATTGCCGGAGACGGAGAATATGCCTTCGAACATGGGCTCTTCGGTCTGTGTCATGGAGGACTCACGCGGTCTCATCTGGCAGGGGTCTGCCTCAGGTGCCTCGGTCTATGACCAGAAGACCAAGAAGGTGTGGCTGTTGGACATGACGCACGGTCTCTTCGGCTCCAGCGTATGCTCCATCCTGGAGGATCAGGAACATATGATGTGGGTTGTTACGGACCATGGTGTCTCCAAGATTATTCCCGAGAAACAGGAAGACGGCACCTGGCAGTTTACGGTACGCAGTTACAACAACCGTGACGGACTGCAACAGGAAACGTACAATCAGCGTTCTACCTGTCTGACCCGTGACGGACTGATACTCATAGGCGGTCAGGGCGGACTGGATGTCATCAATCCGAAGGCGTTGTCGAACGCCATGAGCAAGGAGCGTCCAATCTTCAGCGGCTTGCAGATTTTTGACGCAGACGTGCCTGTGGGCAGGGAAATCAACGGTCGTGTCATTCTGGACGAGGCGCTGGATGTCTGCAGGGAGATTACGCTTAGCTACAACGACCAGTTCACCATTCAGCTGGGCAGTGATGCCGGAAACATCAACAACGGCAAGCGCTTCGTCTACAAGCTGGAAGGCTTTAACGAGAACTGGGTGAAGACGTCGGAGCTGAATCCTAATATCACCTATAACTCACTGCGTGCCGGCAGCTACACGCTGCATGTACGTATGCTGAACGACGACGGTACGTTCGGTGAGGAGGAGAGTACGCTTGAAATTACCATTCGTCCGGCATTGTGGCGTACCCGCTGGATGATACTGCTCTATATGCTAATCTTGGCCGGAGCTGCCTGGTGGTGGCGTCTTTGGTTCCTGAAGCGGCAGCAACAGCGCATGGACGCTGAGACCCTGCGCCGTGAGATGGAGAAACAACACTGGATGAGCGAGATGCGTATGCAGATGGTCAAGGAACAGACTGCCATGAAGGACACGGCGACGGATGATGCTTCTCAGGAAGAGCGGCCTGCCGAACTGGTGCTGAACAGGAACGAGGAGAATCTGGTTGCTGTTGTCAAGGGTATTTGCAAGACCTTTGCAGGGACGAAGGAAGGCCAGAGTGCCAAGATATCCTGTCGCTCTATGGTGGATGAGCTGATGGCACAGATAGACTATGAGCAATTCGCTAAAGCGCTGAATATCTTGTTGCGCAACTCGGTCAGATTCTCGCCAGGCAATTGCCAGATAACCGTCAACCTTGGCAAGAGTGACCAGCGACATGCCGTCCTACAGGTGGCCGACAATGGTATCGGTATCCGCGACGAGTACAAGGCGATTGCCTTTGAACCTGTGGTCGGCAATGAGGGCATCGGTCTGGACAAGGTCAAGGAGATTGTAGTAGCCCATGACGGTACCATCCGTTTGGAAGACAACCCCGGTGGCGGTACAGTCTTTGTGATTTCCCTGCCCATAGAGCCGGAAGTGGAGATAGAAGAAGCAGTGTTGATGGACGAAGAATAGCCCATGAAGAGAGTATTGTCCCTTGGGCTGTTGTTTCTTGCCATCACCTTACAGGCCGTAGTGCCCGACATGAAGTTCCGTCGGCTGGATACCCGTGACGGTTTGTCAAACACGCAAGTGAACTGCATCTTCCGTGATTCACGCGGACTGGTATGGATAGGGACACCGTATGGGCTGAACCGCTATGACGGCTATCGGATTCGTTGCTACTATTCCCAGGCGAAAGATACCACGACGCTGTTCAAGAGCTTTGTCGAAGAAGTGCAGGAGGACTTTGACGGAAGTCTCTGGCTGCGCCATGGTGTCCAGTACTCAATCTTTGACCCAGTGACCGAAACGTGCAACCGCCATGCAGAGCAATGGTTGCACGAGCGGGGTATTCAGGGCACCGTCGAGCACCTGTATATTGACAGGCACAAGAACTTCTGGGTCAAGACCTATGATAATGGGTTCTGGCACCTGAACGCACAGACGGGAAAGGTACACCGCTTTGCCTTCGGAAACGGTGCTCAGGAGATTAGCTCAGACTTTGGAGTAAGTGATTTCGAGGAGCATGGTAACAGCCTGTTGGTGATTTCAAACAACGGTACCATCGTGTGTTTCCATACGTCAGATGTCCGCATAGCCTGGAAAAGCAACAGACTACAGCAGATGGGTGCCCCAAAGAATGCAGGATATGTGTTGCACGTTGACAACTGGCAGAATCTCTGGGCACTGGCTGACGGCAGGGCTTTTGTCTTTCTGCGCAAGACGGGACGATGGCATTCCTCTGCCAGCGATGCCCTGCAACAACTGGGGATTGCGACGATGCGGCCCGACGTGATGATATGGGACGTGGTGTCAGACAGTCATGGGATGCTTTGGCTGGCTACTGATCATGACGGCCTGTGTGTCGTTGACTTGTCAGGGCGTCAGGTGCGTCAGTTCCTGACCGTAAAGAATGACGAGACAAGTATCGGAGACAATACGCTTCGCAAGATTTATCGTGACCAGCAGGACCGTATGTGGATTGCCACCTATATGAATGGCGTCAACTTTTATACCGATAATCAGTTTGACTTCAAGCATATAGACCTGGGCAATGTCAATACCGTATGTCTCGACTCGCGTGGCGACTGTTGGGCAGGAACGAACGACCAGGGTATTGTGCATTACAGCCTGCAGACCGGCGAACGCACCACTTACAATAAGAAGAACAGCGGTCTGGAGTCGGATGTCATCGTGAGCAGTCTGAGAGCCCATGACGGTACGCTGTGGTTTGGCACTTACGAGGGAGGACTGGTGAGCATCAAGGAGGGACGTATGCAGACTTTCAAGGCTCATGAAGGTCCTGACGGACTGGCTAACAACAGCGTGTGGGCCATCAGCGAAGATGGTGATGGTAACATCTGGATTGGCACGTTGGGTGGGGGACTTCAGCGTATTGACCGCCATACGGGGAAGTTTACGACGCTGAATCAGGAGAACTCCAAGCTCCCCAGCAATTATATCTCCTCCATACAGTTGACTGTGAACGGCATGTTGTTGGTAGCCCATACTGAGTTCTATTCGCTGGTGAATCCCAAGACGCTGGCCGTCGTGAACCGTAGGATAGAGGAACAGCAGCATGACATTCCGACAACGCCCGCATCTATTTTGGCCTTCGAGGACAGCAGGGGACTTATCTGGCAAGGTGCAGCCTCCGGAGCCACTGTTTGTGACCCGTCGACAGGTGCAACATATCTGTTAGACATGAACTCGGGGCTGATAGGCTCGACGGTAAACGGCATTGTGGAGGACCGCCATCATGGCATGTGGGTGGTGACCGAGCACGGAGTGTCTAACGTGATTCCGCGGCAGGGAGATGACCGCCAGTGGACCTTCTTGGTGAGAAGCTACAATAATCGTGACGGTCTGCAGAATGCCCCCAATAACCAGCGGTCAGTCACGATTGCTCCTGACGGCAGGATTGTCATCGGTGGACATGAAGGCATTGACGTCATCAATCCACAGGCATTGACTGCTGCCAGACCACAGAAGGAAGTTCCTCAGTTCAGTGGCGTGAAGGTGTTGGACGAGAAAGTGAGGAACGTAGGTGAGCGACTCGAATTGGACTATTCGGAGAATATGTTTACCATACAGCTCTGCTCGAACAGTGGCGAGGTGCATAACCGGGCCCGTTTTGCCTATCGGTTGGAAGGGTTCAGTGACCAGTGGCGCTATACGGAGGATGCCAGACCTGATATTACTTACACGGGACTGCCCTCTGGCAGTTATGTGCTCTGTGTCAGAATGTTGGGAATTGCAACGCCACACTCTGACTTTAGTCAGCAGACCGACGGCATCATGGGGACAGCGGAAGCCCGGTTGCCCATCTCCATTGCTGCACCATGGTATCGCTCCTGGTGGATGTGGCTTGTCTATATGCTGGTGCTTGGATGGACCGTCTGTTGGCAATATCGCCGCAGCCAGGAGAAACTGCGTCTGGAGAAACTGAAGATGGAACGGGAGAGCAGCCATCGGGTAGACGAACTGAAGCAGAAATTTGAAGAGACCATCAACGATGAATTGCATCAGCCTTTCCGGCAGGCTTTTGAAAGTCTCAATGCAATGATGCAGCGGGAGACGGACGAACAGCGCTACGAACAGCAGCAACAGGTGTTCTCTCATGTCGAGAACCTGTTGGAGGAAGTGTCCAAGCTGACAGAAAGCAATCAACTGAAAGCCAAGCTGAAGCCCCAGATTCGTGAGTTGGAGATAGAAAGTCTGGACGAGAAGTTGGTCAAGGCTGCTACTGACTATGTGGAGAAGAACCTGGACAATGCCGACATCAGCGTAGAGACCATGGCGGAGGAGTTGGGTATGTCGCGCGTCCATCTGTATAAGAAGTTGACGGCCATCACCGATCTGACTCCCTCGGAGTTTATCCGCCAGATACGCCTGCGTCATGCAGAGCAGCTGTTGGGCAAGAGCCAACTGACGGTTGCGGAGGTGGCTTACAAGGTCGGCTTCAACAATCCGCGCTATTTCTCCAAATACTTCAAGGAGATGTATGGAGTGATGCCGTCAGAGTATAAAAACCGAAATAAAAACGAAACGAGCGGTAATTGATAACATTTTGTCACGTTGAGTATGGTATTTTCTTCGTACCTTTGCAAGCACTGAAAACTTAAACAATAAATACAAAACAAATGAACATTCAAAGATTGCTGATGACGGGAATGGCCTCTATGGCGGCTGTGGCCATGATGGCTGCGGACTACAAGGTAGACGGTCAGTTCGTAACGATTCCCGTTGAAAAAGTGAAGGCAGGCGGTGCCCGTGTGGTGCGCTTGCAAGTAATCAATGACAACATTATCCGGGTACAGGCAACGTCGGAGGCACAACTGCCCGAGAAGCAGAGCCTGATCATTGTCAGGCAGACGGCGAAACCGAAGTTTACGGTGACGGAGGACGACGACGTAGTGACGGTCAAGGCTGCCGGCGTGACGGCCAAGGTGGACGAAGAGTCGGGGCGTGTGGAGTTCTTCGGCAAGGACGGCCGGTCGCTGCTGAAGGAAGCCGAGCAGGGCAAGACCTTCAAGCCATTCCGAGTGCCCGACCGTGAGATTGGCGTCGACGTGGCCAAGGTGCCCGAGTCGCAGCGCAACGGGCTGACGTGGCGTATGTTGTTCGACAGCCCCAAGGAAGAGGCTTTCTACGGCTTGGGCCAGCACCAGTCAGAGGAACTGAACATGAAGGGACTGAACGAAGACCTGTTCCAATATAATACCAAGGTCAGCGTACCCTTTGTGCTCTCCAACAAGAACTATGGCCTGTTGTGGGATTCGTACAGCTACTGCCGTTTTGGCAATCCCGAGGACTACTTGCAACTGGGCCGTGCTTTCAAGCTCTACGACAAGCAGGGTAGGGAAGGTCACCTGACGGGAACCTATACCGGCAAGGACGGCCAGCGACTGGTGCGCGACGAGGACTCTATCTACTATGAGTTCGACTGCCCCGCCGCTTCAGAACTGGCTAACCAGACGGAGCCCGGTGGCATCAAGAACCTGCCGAAGGGTTTCAGACTCAATGGTGCCAAGGTGGTCTACGAAGGATATATCGAAGCGCCGAAGGAGGCCGTCTATCACTTCATCCTCTACTATGCCGGATATATTAAGGTATATATCGGCGGTAAGGAGGTAGTGGCCGAGCGTTGGCGCACCGCGTGGAACCCCAATACCTATAAGTTCCGCAAAGTATTGCCTAAAGGCAAGCGCCAGCAGCTGCGCATCGAGTGGCAGCCCGACGGCGATGTCAGCTATTGTGGGCTGCGTGTGGCCAAGCAGAACAAGGACCAGCGCAAGCTGAGCATCTGGAGCGAGATGGCCAAGGATATGGACTACTACTTCATTGCCGGACAGAATGCCGACGAGGTCATCTCGGGCTATCGTACGCTGACTGGCAAGGCTCCCGTCTATCCCAAGTGGGTGCTGGGCTTTTGGCAGAGTCGTGAGCGCTACAAGACTTCCGGCGAGATTGAGGAGAACCTGGCAGAGTTCCGCAAGCGTCGGATTCCGTGCGACAACATCGTGCAGGACTGGAACTACTGGAAGGAGGACCAGTGGGGCTCCCACCAGTTTGAGGCCGCACGCTATCCCAATCCGCAGGCTATGCTCGACTCGGTACACGCCATGGGTGGCCGCTTCATGATTTCCGTTTGGCCCAAGTTCTACTGCAATACCGCCAACTACAAGGAGATAGACCAGAAGGGCTGGATGTACCATCAGGCCGTGAAGGACGACATCCACGACTGGGTAGGTCCGGGCTATGTGGGTTCGTTCTACGATGCCTATGATGCCGGAGCACGCAAGATGTTCTGGCGGCAGATGGACGAGAACTTGTTCTCTAAATATAAGTATGGTATAGATGCCTGGTGGATGGATGCCTCGGAGCCCAACGTGCGCGACTGCACACCGATGTGGTATCGTAAGGCCCTGAGCGGCCCGACGGCTCTGGGTACGACGACGGAGTATTTCAATGCCTATTCTATTGTCAATGCCGACGCCATCTATAACGGTCAGCGCTCTGTACGTCCGAACCAACGTGTGTTCCTGCTGACCCGTAGCGGCTTTGCCGGAGAACAGCGTTACTCTACTGCCACATGGAGTGGTGACATCGGTACCCGTTGGGAGGATATGCGTGCCCAGATGACGGCAGGTCTGAACTACTCCATGTCGGGACTGCCCTTCTGGGGAATGGACCAGGGCGGCTTCTGCGTGGAGAACCGCTACATGAAGGCTCAGTCGGAGTACGAGAAGACGGGCGTAGAGAACGAGGACCTGAAGGAGTGGCGCGAGCTGCAGGCTCGCTGGAGCCAGTTCGGCGCCTTCATCCCCCTGTTCCGCGTTCACGGTCAGTGGCCCCTGCGCGAAATCTGGAACCTGGCCCCCGACAGTCATCCCTGCTACCAGTCGTTCGTCTACTACGACAAGCTGCGCTACCGCCTGATGCCTTATCTCTACTCGATGGCTGGCTGGGTACATCTGAAGGACTATACGATGATGCGTGGACTGGTGATGGACTTTGGCGGCGACCGGCGCGTGGAGAACATCAAGGACCAGTGGATGTTCGGCCCGGCGCTGATGGCTTGTCCCGTAGCCCAGTACAAGGCCCGCAACCGTCAGGTCTACTTCCCCAAGCAGTCGGGTTGGTACGATTTGTACACGGGTGAGTATATCCAGGGTGGTCAGTCGCTGGTGGTCGACGCTCCCTACGAGCGCATCCCCGTCTATGTCCGCGAGGGTAGCATCATCCCCTATGGCCCCGAGATGCAGTACTGCGACGAGAAGCCTGCCGACCTCATCACGCTCTATGTGTATGCCGGTCGTGACGGCCAGTTCCAGCTGTACGAGGACGAGGGTGTGAACTACAACTACGAGAAGGGTAAGTATCTGACCATCGACATCACCTACGACGACGCTTCCAAGACACTGACCATCGGCAAGCAGAATGGCAAGTTCCAAGGCTCGCTGAAGCAGCGTCAGTTCAACGTGGTCTACGTCACCCGTGACCAGGCCCGCCCACTCAGCTTCACCCCGCAGTCGGGCGTGCTGGTCAACTATAGCGGCCGGCAGGTCAGCGTCAAGCTGTAGTGTCATCGTCTTATTGACATTTTGTAAAGGAATACGAGCCGTAATCTCATCGTGAGTGAGATTACGGCTCACTCATGTTCGCCCGTAATCTCGTCGAGTGTGAGCCTCCCCCGTTTCTTTCGGTATAAATAGAGGCTCGTTGCGAAAATAGTTAGCCGATTTTTTGTCTATTACAGGTTTTATGTGTACCTTTGCAGGTAGAAGTAACACTTACCTAATGATAAGACTATTCTTGAAATATATCTTCGGTGGCCTGCTTTCTTTTTTGTTGACAGCAGTACCAGTCCATGCTGCCGATGCAGCATATAAACAGACCAAAGAATATCAGACGCTGCGCGACTCCATGCATCATGCCTTCAACGATGCTGACAGTGCCCGCTTCTTTGCCAGTGTGAAAGCCCTGCAGGACTATCTGCTCAATCAAGACGACCTTCATGCCTACTATACCCAGCGGTGCAACGAAATCGTGTTCCAGCTGAACCGTGAACGCGTCTTCGAGGCCTATAAGCTGGCCACCCAGCTGTCGAAGGAACTGACCGAACGCAAGTTGGACAAGGAGATGTATATGGCCATCAACATGATGGGCCATATCTACCGTTACAGTGGCAACAAGGAGAGCGCCAAGAAGTGTTTCTGGGAGGTCATCCACCGCATGGAGAAGGAGGGATACACTGAGAGTCAGCCACCTATCTATATGAATCTGGTCAACATCTATATGGACGAAGACCCGCACGAGGCGCTGAGACTTATTGACAAGGCGGTGGAGATAGCCCAGAAGACGTCGCCGGAGCGCGTGTTCGACATTGAGACGCGACGGGCGCTGGCCTACTATGTGATGGGCGACATCCCCCGTTTCCTGCAAGGCTACAAGGCATACAAAGAGGGCGTGGCCCAAGGTATGTCGTCCGTTCACGGTCATACCATGGACATCTACTATCTGGCCAGTCAGGGCCGTACCGACGAAGCTGTCCGTATGGCCGCCGAGAGTGCCGAGGACCCCTACGAGACGCAGGCTGACATCCTGTCCAAGGCAGGCCGCTGGGAGGAGGCCTATAAGGCCCTGCAACTTGGTGCCGCTGAGAGCGACTCCATCAACAGCGTCATCCTGTCCTCGTCTATGCAGGACATCCAGAACGAACTGAGACGTTATGACCAAAAGCGTGCAGAAGGCCGGCGCTGGTTCTATGCCTTGACTGCTATAGCCAGTTTGCTGTTCCTATTGGTGGTGGCCCTTGTCTACATCGTCCAGAGTCGTCGCCGTCATCTGCGTGAGATGAAGAAAGCCTACGATCGGATTTTCGAGTCTGACAGGATGAAGACAGACTTCATCAAGAACGTCAGCCATGAAGTCCGTACCCCCTTGAACATTATCAGTGGCTTTGCCCAGGTGATAGCCAACTCCGACTATGAAGTGACCTCTGAGGAGCGTCACAACATTGCGGGGAATATTGTGCGGAATACGCGCCTGATTACCGTGATGATAGACGAGATGCTCGATATGTCGAATGTGGACGCAGTCGATACGGTTCACTTGCCCTCGATTCCAGCCAACGAGACTCTGCGGAAGATTGTCAGTGACTTCCGTCGCGAATTGACGCTGGACGAGTCACAGCTCAGTTTCGAGACGACGCTCAGCGACGACTTCTGCGTCAATATCCACGACCATGTGCTGTCGCGCATCGTCTATCCCTTATTGGACAATGCCTTCAAGAATCGTGGCGGCGGTCCTCTCCGCGTGAAAGTCTCACAGGAGGACAATCGCTTGCTGGTGGCTGTCGAGGACAGCGGACCAGGTGTTCCCGCAGACGAGGCTGAGCACATTTTCGAGCGCTTCGTCAAGTTGGATACCTTCAAGCAGGGGTTAGGATTAGGACTCACCTTCAGCCGTACGATGGCCCGCCGGTTGGGCGGCGATGTATGGCTCGACACCAGCCATGCCGGACCAGGCGCTTGCTTCAAGCTGAAGCTTTGAGCCTGCTTGTAGGTTAGAACATTTTCGTATCTTTGTTGTAAACTTTATACTGCTATAATCTGTTAATACTTATGGAGCGACTCTTATTATGTGTGTTCTCTCTGATGACCGTCTTGTTTCTGCAGGCTCGCGAGCGGCAGCTGTTTGATGCCGGTTGGCGTTTTATTTTGGCTGATTCGGCCGTTATGTCCCGTTACGAATACAACGACGCCCACTGGCGTACACTGAACCTGCCCCACGACTGGGCAATCGAAGGTGACTTTCTGGTTACCAATCCCTCGGGGGCGAGTGGGGGAGCCCTGCCTGGTGGTGTGGGGTGGTATCGCAAGCATTTCAGGGTCAGCAATCCCAGTCTTTACTTCATCGAGTTCGATGGCGTCTACATGAACGCCACTGTCTACATCAATGGCGAGAAACTCGGCAACAGACCTTATGGCTACAGCTCGTTCCAGTACGACATCACCCGCTACCTGCGCAGTGGCGACAACGTCATTGCCGTGCGTGTCGACAATTCCGACCAGCCCAACTCGCGCTGGTATTCCGGATGCGGCATCTATCGCCACGTCTGGTTTGTCAGGACCGAACCCATCTATGTCCGTTATTCGGGCGTCCACGTCCAGACTAATGCCAAGAATGGCAAGGTGAAAATTGATGTCCGCGTGGCTGGAAAGGGATATAAGGTCAAGAACACGGTTTTCGACGCTTCGGGTCGCAATGTGGGTACGAAAGTCAAGAACCCTCGTTTGTGGTCGCCGGAACATCCTTATATATATAAGGTGCGCACTCAGGTCATAGCCAAGGGGCGTGTGATGGACGAGGTGTGGACCAATACCGCTTTCCGCGACTTCCGCTTTGATGCCAAGACCGGCTTCTGGCTCAACGGGAAGAATGTCAAGCTGAACGGTGTCTGCGAGCACCACGACTTAGGATGTCTTGGAGCAGCACTCAGCGAGGATGCCCTCCACCGCAAGTTGGTCAAGCTGAAGCAGATGGGTGTCAACGCCATCCGTACCAGCCACAATCCGCCGGCTCCCGAACTGCTGAACATGTGCGACACGATGGGCTTCATCGTCATGGACGAGTCGTTCGACATGTGGCGTCGTCGCAAGACCCAGAACGACTATGCCCGTTTCTTCGACCAGTGGCATGAGCGCGACCTCACCGACATGGTGCTGCGCGACCGCAACCATCCCTGCATCCTGATGTGGTCCATCGGCAACGAGGTGCTGGAGCAGTGGTCTTCGGCCGATGCCGATACGCTCACCCTCGAACAGGCCAACCTCATCCTCAATGCCGGTCACGATGCGTCTACACTTGCCAAGGACGGCAAGAAGTCTACTAATACCATGCTGGCGGAACATCTGGCTGACATCGTACGCCGTTACGACACCACGCGCCCCATTACGGCAGGTTGTAACGAACCCGATCCCAACAACCACCTCTTCAAGGGCAACGCACTCGACATCATAGGCTTCAACTACCATCACCAGTGGATCAAGGACGTGCCGAAGAACTTCCCCGGCCGGCCGTTCATCATGACCGAGAGTGTGTCGGCGCTCCAGACCAACGGTTACTACATGATGCCTTCTGACAGCATCTACAAAGCCCCGCAGGAGTGGTGGCTGCCCTATACCGACCCCACCTACATGTGCTCGGCCTACGACAATATGCACGCCTCCTGGTCTTCCACCCACGAGCAGACGTGGGATATCGTCAAGCACACCCCTTATGTCGGTGGACAGTTCATCTGGACAGGCTTCGACTACATCGGTGAGCCCACGCCTTACTCGTTCCCCGCCCGTTCGTCCTACTTCGGCATCATCGACCTCGCAGGCCAGCCCAAGGACATCTACTATATGTATCAGAGCGAGTGGACCAATAAACCCGTGCTCCATCTGTTTCCTCATTGGAACTGGTTGGAAGGCCAGCAGATTGACATGTGGTGCTACTACAACAATGCCGACGAGGTGGAGCTCTTCATCAACGGCAAGTCTCAGGGTACCCGCCGCAAGAGCAAATCTCTCACCTCTCGCCCCTCACCTCTTACCTCTACTCCTTATCACGTCATGTGGCGTGTCGCTTTCGAGCCCGGCGAGGTCAAGGTGGTGGCCCGCAAGGGCGGCAGCGTCGTGCGTGAGCAGACCATCCGCACTGCCGGACAACCCGACCACATCCAGCTCAGCATTGACTACTTGGGACGCGACCTGACCTTCGTACAGGCGGTGGTGGTCGACAAGGACGGCAACCGTTGTCCGTGGGCTGAGAACCAGCTGTTCTTCACCGCTGACGGACAGGCTCAGGTCATTGCCACCGACAATGGCTGCCAGACCTCGATGGAACGTTTCACGGCTCCCCAGCGCAAGGCTTTCTTCGGACGCTGCATCGCTGTGGTCAAAGGCAAGGGCACCGTCACCGCCCGCGCCATCGGATTGAAATCAACAACTATCAAGCTATGAATAAATTCCTAACCCTATGTGTCGCCTGCTGTGCACTGTCCGCAGCATCCGTACAAGCTCAGATTCAGACCAATGCCGGTGTCCAGTATCTGCAGTGCATGCAGAAGGATATGTCGACTGATTTCTCTGATTTGTCCAACACCTATTTTCTGGCCGACTCGCTGGCCGACTTCAATGCGGCAACTGGCGAGGGGCAGCTCAACTGGAAGCGCTACCGCCTGTCGCCCCGACAGGCCTTCAATCTCAATGGCTATTGGCCTGTCCGCATGCAGATGCTCGACTTTCCCGATGCCGCCTACGACAACGATCCTAATCTGCGGATGAAGGTTAGCTTTGTCAGTCCGCGCTGTCTGCGCATCCGCATGAAAACCAGCAATATGGACCCTGAGCGCAACGATAGCGAGAGTCCGATGCTCTGCGGTCAGGTGCCCGCCACCGATGTCTGGCGCGCCGGAGCCGATGCGCGGGCCGTCAGCTACACTTCGCCTTATGGCACGCTGGAGATTCAGCGCCATCCCTTCCGTCTTGTGCTGAAGGATAAGCGTGGCCGCATTCTTACACAGACGCGCCACATCATTGACAACGACTCGTCGCAGGTGAAGCTCCTGCCCTTCTCGTTCATCAAGCGCGGCTCCGACAACTCGCGCGCCCTCAACCCCGTCTTCACGCTGGCTCCGGGTGAGCGCATCTATGGCTGTGGCGAGTCGTTCACCTCGCTCAACAAGGCCGGTCAGAAGGTACATCTCTCCGTTACCGACCCTCAGGGACCCGAGACTGACGGGCAGTATAAGCCTGTGCCCTTCTTCTTCTCCAATCGAGGCTATGGCATCTTCATGCATACTTCGGCACCTGTCACTTGCGACTTCGGTGCTTCCTATATCGGTGCCGACCGCCTCTTCATGGGCGACGAGGAGCTCGATTTCTTTGTCTTCTTCGGTTCGCCCAAGGATATTCTCTACGAGTACACCGGCATCACGGGACGTTCGCCCATGCTGCCGCTGTGGAGTTTCGGCACGTGGATGAGCCGCATCACCTATTTCTCGCAAGCCGAGGGACTCAACATTGCCCGTGAGCTGCGCCGCCACAAGATTCCCAGCGATGTCATCCACTTCGATACGGGCTGGTTCGGAGTCGACTGGCAGTGCGACTACGAGTTTGCCCGCGACCGTTTCCCCGATCCGGTGGGCATGCTGCGCCAGCTCTCCGACGAAGGCTTCCACACCTGTCTGTGGCAACTGCCATACTTCACGCCAAAGAACCGTTTCTTCCCCGAGATTGTCCGTCGTGGCCTGCACGTCCGCAATGTGGCTGGCGGCATGCCTTACGAGGATGCTGTTCTCGACTTCACCAATCCCGAGACCGTCAGCTGGTATCAGCAGAAGATTGAGGGACTGATGCGTCAGGGCGTTTCTACGATTAAGTGCGACTTCGGCGAGGCTGCTCCCTACAACGGTATCTATCATAACGGGCGGGGCGGACTCTATGAGCATAACCTCTATCCCCTGCGCTATAATAAAGCTCTCTGGGAACAGGTAGAACGCTCGCATCCGGGCGAGGGCATTATCTGGGCCCGTTCGGCCTGGGCTGGCTCTCAGCGCTATGCTCTCCATTGGGGCGGCGATGCTGCTACGACGAATACCGGTATGCTGGGCGACCTGCGTGGCGGACTGTCGTTCGGACTCTCCGGCTTCTCCTTCTGGAGCCACGACATGGGTGGCTTTGTGACTGCCTCGCCCGAAGATATCTATCGCCGCTGGCTGCCCTTCGGATTCCTCAGCAGTCACACCCGTGCCCACGGTGCACCTCCCACTGAGCCCTGGCTCATCTCCGAGTCGTTCACCAAAGCCTTCCGTCAGGCTGCCGAACTGAAGTATCGGCTGATGCCCTATGTCTATGCCCAGGCCAAGGACTGCACCGAGCGCGGCCTGCCGATGGTGCGTGCCCTGCTGGTCGAGTTCCCCGACGACAAAGGGTCCTGGTTTATCGAGGACGAATATATGTTCGGCTCTCAGATACTCGTTGCTCCCCTCATGGAGTCGGGAACGGGTCGCGATGTCTACCTGCCTCGCGGCAAGTGGATCGACTACCAGTCGGGACGAGTCTACGACGGAGGCTGGCAGACCATCGAGGCTGGCGAGATTCCTGCTGTCATCCTTGTGCGCGATGGCTCGCTTATCCCGCATGCGCCGTTGGCCCAGCGCACCGACCAGATCAAGTGGGACCAGATAGAGCTCAAGGCTTACAAGGCTGATGCCAAGAAGTGTACGGGCCTGCTCTTCCGTCCCGGTGATACAAAACTGCAAACTATCGAACAATAAATAATAGTATTAAAAAATGGAAAAATCATTGAAGCCCGCTACGCTTTGCGTACAGGCAGGCTGGAAGCCCAAGAACGGCGACCCGCGTGTGCTCCCCATCATCCAGAGCACCACTTTCAAGTATGACAACACCGAGGAGATGGCCGACCTCTTCGACCTGAAGAAAGAGGGCTATTTCTATACCCGTCTTCAGAACCCCACCAACGACGCAGTGGCCAGCAAGATTGCCGCCCTCGAGGGTGGAGTAGGGGCCGTGCTCACCTCCAGCGGACAGGCTGCCAACTTCTATGCCGTCTTCAACATCTGCGAGGCCGGTGACCATATAGTCACCTCCAACGAAATCTATGGCGGCACCTACAACCTCTTCGGCGTGACGCTCAAGAAGTTGGGCATCGAGTGTACCTTCGTCAATCCCGAGGCCAGCGAGGAGGAAATCTCTGCTGCCTTCCGTCCCAATACCAAGGCACTGTTCGGCGAGACCATTTCCAATCCCGGCTGTAAGATTCTCGACATTGAGAAGTTTGCCCGCATAGCCCACAAGCACGGTGTACCCCTCATTGTCGACAACACCTTTCCGACGCCCATCAACTGCCGTCCCTTCGAGTGGGGTGCCGACATCGTGACGCACTCTACCACCAAGTATATGGATGGCCACGCCACGCAGGTGGGCGGCTGTGTCGTCGACAGCGGTAACTTCGACTGGGATGCTCATGCCGACAAGTTCCCCGGACTGACCACCCCCGATGAGTCGTATCACGGGCTGACCTATACCAAGAAGTTCGGAAAGCTGGGCTACATCACCAAGCTGGTGGCACAGCTGATGCGCGACCTGGGCAGCATTCCTGCCCCCATGAACTCGTTCCTGCTGAACCTCGGACTCGAGACGCTCCACCTGCGTGTGCCCCGTCACTGCGAGAACGCCCAGCGTGTGGCTGAGTTCCTGCAGGCAGACCCCCGCGTGGCCTGGGTACACTACAGCGGACTGCCCGGCGACCAGTGTCATGAGCTGGCCCAGAAGTACCTGCCCAACGGCTCGTGTGGTGTCATCGCCTTCGGACTGAAGGGTACCCGCGAGACCGCCATCCGGTTCATGGACTCGCTGGAGTTCATCAACATCGTTACCCACGTAGCCGATGCCCGCACCTGTGTGCTCCATCCCGCCTCGCATACCCATCGCCAGATGAGCGACGAGCAACTGCGTGAAGCCGGCGTTGCCCCCGACCTCATCCGCCTCTCGGTAGGCATCGAGGACGTCAGCGACATCCTCGCAGACATCCGGCAGGCTCTGGATAAAATCTGATTACCGCATAAATCCCTGCTTTCATCCGATAGGAAAGCAGGGATTTTATAACGGATCGTGTCCCTTTCTTTATTTTGCTTGTGAAGCCGCGGCTTCTCTGTAGTTTCCACGAATGTACTCGGAAGGCGTCACTCCGAAGTGTTTCTTGAACTGGCGGGTGAAGTGCTGCGGATAGTCGAATCCCAACAGCTCTGCCGTTTCTGCAATGGTGGCTCCGCTAAGAAGAAGCTGCTGTGCCCGCTGCATCAGGAAACGGCGTATGTGTGAGGTGGCAGAGTCGTTGGTCAGCTCGCGGATGAGGTCGCCAAAGTAGTTGGGCGACAGGAAGAGCTGCTGGGCACAGTATTTGACGGTGGGCAGTCCGTACTGTTGCTGCAGATGGTTGTCGTAATACTGGCGGAGCAGTTGCTCAAAGCGTGGCAGCAGGTCGGAGTTGGTCGAGGTGACTGACGTCGAGAGCTGGAGGGCATAGTATCGGGCTACGAGCTCCAGCACCTGCTCTATCAGCGAGGTGACAATGCGCAGGGTGTGTCTGTCCTCGTCGTGAAGCAGTTCCTGGCGAATCTGTTCCAGCAGGCTGACAATGTGCTGACGCTGTTCGTCGGTCATCAGCAGGGCCTCGCTGACGCTGTACGAGAAATAGGTGTAGTCGTGTATGCGTCGCCCTAACTCCGAGTGGCGCAGCAGTTCGGTGTCGAAGAGCAGCGCCCAGCCCTTGGTCTGTATCTCCTCGCCCATGTCAGTCTTGCCGCCTATCTGGCCTGGCGAGACGCACATCAGTGCATGGCACTGCAGCACGTACTGCAGTTGCCCGTACGACAGGTCTTCCAGTTCCTCGTCGCCTATGAACATACCGTAGACGTCGTAGTCGTTGAGCGAGTGGCGACAGTGCTCCAGTTCGTCGTAGTGGATGACGGAAACGAGCGGGTGCAACTCGGGTGCACCAATATATCGGGCATAGTCGTTGACGTTGTGAACGCGTAGAATCTTCTCCATTTTTTCCGGAATTTGTGCGCAAAGATAGCAATTTTTCTGACTATAATGAGCAAATATCCTAAAAAAGATGTATCTTTGCAACGAATATTCAACTCAAATACGCATTTAGTTATGAAGACAGGTGACAACGTACTGATTTCGCCCGAGGTGACGCACAAGAGCGACTGGACCCGGGGCACGATAATTGAGGTGGAGGCCAATCCGTTTGTGGGTACGGTGATTTCTGCCGAGACACCGAGCGGAGAAATTTACTTCGACAAGGAATATCAATTCAAACCAACCAATTAAAGCCCATGTATGCACTCAGCTTCGACATGAATATCGCCGACCTCGAAGAGCACTACGGTAAACCATACCACGGTGCATACTACGAGATTAAACATGTGCTGGTCAAGCACGGCTTCTACTGGATTCAGGGTAGTACGTACATGACCAACGCCGACAATTTGCTTAATCTCTTCAATGCCATCAATGCTTTGAAGGATATTGACTGGTTCCGCAAGTCCGTCCGCGATATTCGTGGCTACAGGGTAGAAGAGTGGTCTGACTTCACAGAGATAGTCAAGAAAGGGTAAAAACATAGAATAATGTCTAACCAAAGCAGATTGCGTATGAATTAATAAAAGAACAAAAGACATATAGATAAGAAGCGTTAGCTTTCTATTCTTGTATTCTGACAATTGGGGAATTAGAAGAATATGCACAAGAGTAAAAGTTGATGCTCACGTCGTAAGGCGTGGGCTTTTACTCGTTAAAGTGCATAAGGTTATCCCCAATACCTCAGAATACGTAGACGAAGTTATTAGTCCACGTTTCTTTTTCTGTCTATATTCAAAGGGTATTGGACTTCAACAACAATAACAGAAAACAAAAAAATATGAGAAAAGTAATATTAATATTCGCACTACTTCTGTCTGCCATGAACATGATGGCGCAGGCGTATAAGTTTGAGACAGAAGAAGGTAAACTAAATACTGGAATGCGGTATATCACATGTGATACCAAAGAAACTATCTTTTTGCATTCATCTTCACCTGACGTATCATTTGGTCTATATTACGATGACAAAAGCAAAATACCAGGTATTAGATTTCTCCTAAGAAAATATGCAGAAGATTCATTTAGAAATACATTTGCTATTGCAAATAAAATCCGAAAGTTGGCACTTGCTATACCCAGTAATAATAAAAAAGAGAAAGTGACAATTAATTTGCATCTGTCTAATGGGGACATTCTTCGCAGCACAAATAGCGGATTAATTAGTATTGTCAATGTTCAACGGCATATGATGGAAATCTCAGATAGTGTTGGCTTTATTACAGCATTCACAGGTACATCTTTATTAATGAGTTCTCATATTCCTAAGGAAATACAAACAAAAGAAAACCAACAAGTCATCTGTCAGCAATTACGTACTTATGACATTGTAAAGATAGAGGTAGATGGAGTGAGTTTCGATGTCCGTGGCCTTCGCTCTGCCGCCACTTTCGATGCTATGTTTAATGCCTTAGCCCAGAAAACAGGGAAAGGTCATCTTTACAGATACAACTCTTCCTCTCCGTCCTCCAATGTTTCTTCTGGTCCCAGTGCCAGTTGCGAATTAGGATATATAGGTGTACTTTCTAATGGAAGTATACTTTGTCGGGTTGATGATTTACAAATTGCTGGGGCAAAAGGTAAAGAAGCAAGTGTATGTGTGTTTTTCGAGGATGCAAATGATGATTCTAAATTATGTGTATTTTCGAAGAAGTTATCCACTTTACCATATGACGTGTGTAATTATAAGACTTTTCGGATTCATGGAAATGTTAATGATTACAGTATGCTGAGCCAATATAGAAGTAGAAGATTTAAAGTAACAATAGCAGTGCTTGTTGGTGGCCATTTTATATATGAAAGCAACGCGAAATACATAACCATATATTATAAAGATGGATATTGGTCCAGTAAATAGAAATCTCTAATATCCGTAATTTTGGTTGTTTAATCAGTAAATCGTGCAAGCAGATTCTCACGGAATCGCCGTACCTTTGCAGCGTAAATCAAAACAATATAGGAAAAATGGCAAAGATTGCATTAGGAACCTGGGCCTGGGGCGCAGGAGCATTCGGTGGAGACACCGTGTTTGGAAGTAAGACGGACGTAGAGAACCTGAAGCCCGTGTTTGACGCAGCCATGAAGGCAGGACTGAACCTGTGGGACACGGCTACGGCCTACGGCATGGGCGAGTCGGAGAAGATTTTAGGAACACTGGCTAAGAACTACAAGCGTGAGGACGTGCTGATTTCCACCAAGTTCACGCCGCAGATAGCAGAGTTCTATGACAACTCGGTAGAGAAGATGGCCGACGCCTCCATCGGGCGCATGGAGTGCGACTATATTGATATGTACTGGGTTCACAATCCGATGGACGTAGAGCGCTGGACGCCGGGGCTGATTCCATTGTTGCAGTCGGGCAAGGTGAAGCGCGTGGGTGTGTCGAACCACAACATCAAGGAAATCAAGCGTGCCAATGAAATCTTAGGCGAGGCAGGCTTCAAGGTCTCTGCCGTTCAGAACCACTTCTCACTGCTCTACCGCTCGTCAGAAAAGGGTGGCGTGCTCGACTATTGCAAGGAACAGGGCATTGAGTTCTGGGCCTACATGGTGCTGGAGCAGGGCGCACTCTCCGGTAAGTATAATAAGGAGAACCCGCTGCCTGCAGAGAGTGACCGCGGCAAGAAGTACAACCCCGTGCTGCCACAGTTGGAGGCATTGACAAACGAGATGAAGGCGATTGGAGAGAAGTATGGTGCCTCGTGCTCACAGATTGGTATCGCCTGGGCCATTGCAAAGGGCACGATGCCCATCATCGGAGCCACCAAGGAACGTCATGTCGTCGAGGCTGCCGAGGCCGCTAAGATTCTGCTGACGGCCGAAGAGGTTGCCCGTCTGGAGCAGTTGGCTGATGCCACTGGCATTGACACCCGTGGCGGTTGGGAACATTCGATGGAGTAGTTGAAAGTTGAAAAAGAAGATTTTATTGCTATCCGTGATGATAGCTGCTAATATGTATGCTCAGGGCGTGATAGATGTGCATAGCCACATCATCACCCCTGAGTTCCTGTCGGCTCTCGAAGGTGAGGGGCGACTGATGGACGAGGGATTCCCCTTGCCCCAGTACGACGCAGAGGCTCATCTGCGTTGGATGGACGAGGCGGGCGTGCAGACCTCTGTACTGACGTTGGCGGCTCCGCAACCGAGGTCGGCAAAGGTCGTTCGGAATACCAACGAGGCTGCTGCCCGTCTGAAGCAGCAACACCCGGGCCGTTTCCTGTTTTGTGCCGCACTGCCGCTGCCCGATGTCAGTGCGGCCATCCGCGAGGCCGTCTATGCGCTGGACACGCTGAAGGCTGACGGCATCAAATTGGCAACCAACGTGGGTGGCCAGTATCTCGGTGCACCGAAACTGGACCCGCTCTTCTCCGTATTGAATGAACGCAAGGCTGTCGTCATCCTGCATCCTCACCGTCCTGAGCCTGTCAACAACCAAGTGACGGCGCAGACCCCGCTGGCCATGCAGGAGTACCTGTCGGAGACCACCCGTGCCGTGTCGAACATGATTTCGCGCAATGTGCTGGCCCGCTATCCTAACGTCAAGGTGGTGGTACCCCATTGCGGCGCCTATCTGCCGCTGTCTGTGCCGCGCATGAAGTCGCTGACGCCCGTGATGCAGAAAAACGGGATGGTGGGCGAGATAGACTACAAGGCCAATCTGGCAGCCCTCTACTATGACCTCGCTGGTGCCCACTCGCCTGAGGTCATCCGTATGTTGCTCACCATCACCACGCCTGACCATCTGCTCTATGGTTCCGACTATCCCTACGTCAGCCCGCAGGTGCTCACCCAGAGCCTCGGGCGCATGAAGCAGTATCTTGCCACTGAGTCGGATCTGGCTCCCTATCGCGAGATGATACTGCATCAAAATGCGGAGTGGCTGTTGGGCTTGTCAGGAGCGAAACCTGTAGCCGGTGCTGATAACGGCAGGATGATAGTCCGCATTGCCGAAATCGAGGTCCGTCCGCAGTACCTCACCGAGTATCTGGAGTTTGCCAACGAGGTGGACCGCCTCAGTGTCGAGCGCGAGCCTGGTGTCATCTGCCTCTATCCCATGCAGAGTGCCGAGGACTCCACGCATATCCGCATCCTCGAGATATATGCTTCCGACGAGGCCTATCAGCAACACCTGAAGACGCCTCACTTCCAGAAGTACAAGCAGGGCACGCTCCACATGGTGAAAGACCTGAAACTGCCCACCATGCAACCGCTTGATCAGGAGACCATGAAACTTATATTCAAGAAAATGAAATAAAACGATGAAAAAAGCTTATTAATAATGGCGGTCATGATGCTGGCTGCCATACAAATGAAATCACAAACAGTTATGAATCTGACAGACAAGCAACAAGCACTCGTGGCCATAGCAGCCAACGAGGCCAAGGGCAATATCGAGGCCCTGAAGAAAGAGGTGAACGCAGGTTTTGAAGCAGGACTGACCATCAGCGAAATCAAGGAAGCCCTGTCGCAACTATATGCCTACACTGGTTTCCCACGCTCGTTGAATGCCTTGGGAGCACTGCAGCAGGTCATCAAAGAACGTAACGAGGCAGGACTGAAGACGGAGGAAGGCCGTGAGGCTGACCCGCTGCCTGCTGACTACAACGCACTGGAACAGGGTACGAAGGTGCAGACTCAGCTGGTGGGGGGCCAGCCGTTCAACTACACGTTTGCCCCACAGACCGACTTCTATCTGAAGGCCCATCTCTTTGGAGACATCTTTGCCCGCAACAACCTCTCGTTTGCCGAGCGCGAGATAGTCACTGTCTCGGCCATTTCGGCCCTTCAGGGATGTGAGCCACAGCTGAAAGCCCATGTCAGCGGGGCCCGTAACATGGGTGTTGCCGATGCTCAGCTGCACGACATCCCTGCTGTGCTCCGTAGTCGGGTGGGAGAGACCGAGGCTGTGCGCTGTGAACAGGCTGTGGCCAGTGTGTTCGGAGAGCCTTGTCAGACCGTCGCCCCTGTTGACTTCAATGCATGGCCCAAGGGTGAGAAGAACCCATACGGCAAGTATTTCATCGGTCAGAGTTATCTGGCTGATGTGGGAGGCGGCGTCATGAATGTGACCTTCGAGCCCGGTTGCCGTAACAACTGGCACATCCACCACAAGCAGGTGCAGGTACTCATCTGTGTTGCTGGTCGCGGCTGGTATCAGGAATGGGGCAAACCTGCCGTAGAGATGACTCCCGGTACCGTGATTGCCATCCCTGCCGAGGTCAAGCACTGGCACGGTGCGGCACGCGACTCATGGTTTCAGCACCTGACGTATCATAAAGACGTGCAGGAGGGAGCCAGCAACGAGTGGCTTGAGCCTGTCGCTGATGAGTGGTTTTATCGGCTCAAGGGACAAATAAGCAAGAAAGGCTGATTTCCGATAAATCTCTTGTTTATCTCCGAAAAAAGTCATAACTTTGTCACGTCGAACTCCGACTCAGGCCCACCCTACCTTCGACTCACCCAAGGTTCTGCGCCTACTCTTGTGCGATTGAAGTGCGTTTGATGTGCGTCTGTTGTCCGTTCGTTAATCGAACAACAATCGAACAACAATCGGACAACAATCGGACAACAATGGGAGGAAGAGCGAAGGAAAGGCTTGGGTAGAATGGGGCAAAAGCGGAGTTGAATTGGAGAACAATTGGAGAACAATTAGTGTATAACTAAAGAAGAATATGCGATGAAGAGAAAAGGAACAGGCAAGGGAATAATGGCGATAGGCAGTCTGCGAACAGACGGCATTACGACCTACATGAAGCAAGGCCGGTTAATCATCCGGTCGGCCAACTCGATGGAGACCGCAGCCGACAGCTATGGCGGCCTGACCGACGAAGGTACACTATGAACCAGATTCGTTACGCTCCTACCCTCCGGTAAAACAGGTGCCAAGCTCTCATGTCTCCCGATAAGTCAAAAAAAACAGGGGAGGTGCCACACGTCACGTGTTGAGGTAGATCAGGGGACGGTTCCCTGATCTGTTATAAAACATTAAAGGTTTACGATGTATGCTGACAT
>CAMOWH010000016.1:0-28781 GCA_946628315.1 uncultured Prevotella sp. | reverse complement strand
GACGGAACATATTGACGCTCTCGTTCTTCTTGGCCAGGATACAGAGCACCTTGCTTTTTCGTCCTGTGTACCATCCGTGTCCGTCGAGAATGGTCACGCCGTGATTCATCTCTGTGCCGATGGCGTTGGCTATCTCCTGCCACTTCTGGCTGAAAATCATAAACTGTACGGACTGTCTCCGTCCGTTCATGATGTAGTCCAGCGTGTAGTTCTCCATTGCCATCACGCAGAAGCCGAACATGACCTTGTGGGCACGCTCCATGTAGGAACCAAACTGTGGGAAAAACATACACGAGCCAATGATACAGAAGTCGGCAGCTATCAGCACGTTGCCCAGCGTCACGTTGGGGTGATATTTGTTCACCGAGGCGGCAATGACATCGGTGCCTCCCGTTGAGCCGTTGTGCAGAAAGACGGTAGCCAGTGCGATACCTGTCATCACACAGCCTATAATCATTGACATGAAGTCCTGCCCCTCTCCCATCAGCTTGAAGGGCAGTCCGTTGGCTTGCTTGGGCATGATTTCCTGGGCAAACATCAGCATGAAGTAGAGGGTGAAGATGGCAAAGATGGTCTTCATCAGAAACTTCAGTCCCAGTATCTTCAGGGCTACTATCAACAGCAGTCCGTTAATGATGATATAAGTGTTTTCCAGGTGGAACCCAGTGGCATAGTAGATGATGGCTGACAGACCTGTCACACCGCCAGCCACTATCTGGTAAGGCATCAGGAACACGGTGAAGGCCACCGTATAGATGGCGAGACCAAGGGCTATAAACATATAGTCCTTGGCTTCGTTCCATATCATTTTGTGCTGTTCAGTCATTTACTTTTTGAATACGATATTCACCATACGCTTAGGGACGATGATAACCTTCATGATGTCTCCCTCAATGTACTTCTTGGCGCGTTCGTCAGCCAGCACGGCCTCCTGTATGGTCTGGTTGTCGGCGTCGGCTGGGAACTCCATATCGAAGCGGGTCTTGCCGTTGAAGGCCACACCCAGCTTGACAGAGTTTTCTACCAGATACTCCTCGTTCCACTTGGGCCATTGAGCGTCGCAGACACTACCCTGCTCGCCCAGGGCTTCCCACAACTCTTCTGCAATGTGTGGAGCAAAGGGAGCCATGAGGATGACCAGCGTACGGAGTGCCTCGCGGCTCTTGCACTTCTGCTGAGCCAGCTCGTTGACGCAAATCATGAAGGCCGAGATAGAGGTATTGTACGAGAACACCTCAATGTCCTGCGTTACTTTCTTGATGAGCTTGTGGACGCTCTTCAGCGACTCCTTCGAGGGCTCGCTGTCGTCCACCAGCAGCTTGCCGTCCGGATTCTCGCGTGTGTTGCCATAGAACAGTGCCCAGAATTTCTTCAGGAATCGGTGACAGCCGTCTATGCCGTTGGTGTCCCAAGGCTTCGACTGCTCTACGGGGCCGAGGAACATCTCGTACAGACGCAAGGTATCAGCACCATACTTCTCGACAATCATATCCGGATTGACCACGTTGAACATCGACTTCGACATCTTCTCAATGGCCCATCCGCACTTATACTGGCTGTTGGCTGTTGGCTGTTGGCCATTAGCTAACTGGCTTCCATCTTCCAAGATGAACTCAGCGTTCTGGTATTCAGGGCGCCAAGCCTTGAAAGCCTCTATGTCGAGCACGTCAGCCGAGACAATGTTCACGTCCACGTGGATAGGCGTTGTGGTGTACTTGTCCTTCAGTCCGAAGCTGACGAACTTACCCTTGTCCGGACCATCGTCCTCTACGCGATAGACGAAGTTGGAGCGTCCCTGAATCATACCCTGGTTGACCAGCTTCTTGAAGGGCTCGTCCTCGCAGGAGTAGCCGGAGTCGTAGAGGAACTTGTTCCAGAAACGTGAGTAAATCAGGTGGCCTGTAGCGTGCTCCGTACCACCCACATAGAGGTCTACGTTGCGCCAGTACTCGTCAGCGTCGCGGCTCACGAGCACTTTCTCGTTCTTGGGGTCCATATAGCGCAGATAGTAAGCGCTGGAGCCTGCAAAGCCAGGCATGGTGTTCAGTTCCAGTGGGAAGACACTCTTGTTGTCGATGAGGTCTTTGCTCACCACCTTGTCCGTCTTGGTGTCCCACGCCCACATCTTGGCGCGTCCCAATGGGGGCTCGCCCGTCTCCGTAGGCTGGTACTTGTCAATCTCAGGCAACTCCAGAGGCAGACATTCCTTGGGAATCATGTAGGGCATATCGTCCTTGTAGTAGACAGGGAACGGCTCGCCCCAGTAGCGCTGACGCGAGAAGATGGCATCCCTCAGACGGTAGTTTACCTTCACGCGACCTAAGCCCTGCTCCTCTACATACTTCTTGGTGGCAGCAATAGCCTCCTTGACGGTCAGACCGTTCAGGCTGAACTTGTCCGAAGCGGAGTTACACATGATGCCGTCCTTGGCATCAAAGCTCTCCTCCGAGACATCAGCACCCTCAATCACAGGGATGATGGGCAGGTTGAAGTGCTTGGCAAAGGCATAGTCGCGACTGTCGTGAGCCGGTACGGCCATGATGGCACCTGTGCCATAGCCTGCCAGCACGTATTCGGCTATCCAGATGGGTATTTTCTCTTCTGTAAACGGATTGATGGCATACGAACCAGAGAACACACCCGTCACCTTGTGGTCCATCTGGCGGTCGCGCTCTGTGCGCTTCTTCACATAGTCGAGGTATTTCTCTACTTCCTCTTTCTGTTCAGGGGTGGTCAGCTCTGCCACGAGGTCGCTCTCAGGAGCCAGCACCATGAACGTCACACCGAACATCGTATCGGCACGGGTGGTGAAGATGGTGAAGTGCTTGTCCGAGTCAGCCACCTTGAATTCCACCTCCGTACCCTCGCTTCGGCCTATCCAGTTGCGCTGGGTTTCCTTCAGCGAGTCGGTCCAGTCTATCTCATCCAGTCCGTCCAACAGGCGCTGAGCATAGGCAGAGACGCGCAGACACCACTGGCGCATCTTCTTCTGCACCACAGGATAGCCGCCACGCACGCTGACGCCGTCTACCACCTCGTCGTTGGCCAATACGGTGCCTAACTTCGGACACCAGTTCACCATCGTGTCAGCCAGGTAGGCTATGCGGTAGTTCATCAGCACCTCCTGCTTCTTCTTCTCCGAGAACGAGGCCCAGTCAGAGGCTGTGAAGTGCAGTTCCTCAGTACCTAAGGCGTTGCAGTTCTCAGTACCCATCAGCTCGAAGTGCTCAATGAGCTTGATGGTGGGCTGGGCCTTCTTCGAAGACAGCGAGAAGTAGCTCTTGAACATACGCTGGAAGGCCCACTGCGTCCACTTGTAGTAGATGGGGTCGCAGGTGCGCACCTCGCGCTCCCAGTCGAACGAGAAGCCTATCTTGTCCAACTGGTTTCTATAGCGGTTGATGTTCTCGAACGTCGTCTTCTCAGGGTGCTGACCAGTCTGGATGGCATACTGCTCTGCAGGCAGTCCGTAGGCATCATAGCCCATGGGATTCAGCACGTTATAGCCCTGCTGACGCTTATAGCGGGCGTAGATGTCTGAGGCTATGTATCCCAGCGGGTGACCAACGTGCAGTCCGGCACCGCTAGGGTAGGGGAACATGTTCAAAACGTAGAATTTCTTCTTCGTTGGGTCTTCTGTCACACGATAGGTCTTCATCTCCACCCATCGCTTCTGCCATTTCTGTTCGATCTCTCTAAAGTTGTATTCCATATCTGTTTGTTTTTTGTTTTTCTGCTTTTAGGTTGCAAAGATACAACAAAAAATCGGAAACAGCAAAAACTTTTCCATAGAATAGTTCATGCGTAGGAAAAGAACCTCATGAAAAATGTTTTTTCTACGCTGAGTATTTTATGTTTCCAACTTAGGTACATATGTTTCCAACTTAGGTACATGTGTTTCTAACTTAGGTACACATGTTTCCAACTTAGAAACATAAAATACTCAGCGTAGAAAAAACTTTTTCCTTTGGTTCTTTTTGCTTTTTGCCCGTAAAGTTACGCTTTATTTAATAAAAATGATTACCTTTGCAGTCAAATTTCACTACGCTATGGCAAAGAATGCGAGCCACCCTTCGACTCAGAGATCGAAGAAAGACGGCAAGGAGCTGACTCCGATGATGAAACAGTTTTTCGACTTCAAGGCTAAGTACCCTGAGGCCCTGCTGCTGTTTCGTTGTGGCGACTTTTACGAGACCTATTGCGACGACGCCGTCGTAGCAGCCCAGATTTTGGGCATCACGCTGACCCATCGTAACAATGGGGCAGGGGCGAAGGGCGACGAGATGGCGGGCTTTCCGCACCACGCTTTGGACACCTATCTGCCCAAGCTCATCCGTGCCGGCAAGCGCGTGGCCATCTGCGACCAGCTGGAAGACCCCAAGCTGACCAAGAAGCTGGTCAAGCGGGGCATTACGGAACTGGTAACGCCTGGTGTGGCCATGCAGGATACCGTCCTGAACTACAAGGAGAACAACTTCCTCTCTGCCGTCCACTTTGGCAAGTCTGCCTGTGGTGTGGCCTTTCTGGACATCTCGACAGGCGAGTTTCTGACGGGCGAGGGCACTTACGACTACGTGGAGAAGCTCATTGGCAACTTCCAACCCAAGGAGGTGCTCTACGACAGAGGGCGCAAGGCTGACTTTGCACGCTACTTCGGCACCCGTCTGTGCACCTACGAGATGGACGACTGGGTGTTCACGGAGCAGACGGCTCACCAGAAGCTCTACAAGCACTTCAACGTCAAGTCGATGAAGGGCTTTGGTGTCGACCACCTGAAGAGTGGCATCATAGCCGCTGGAGCCATCCTGCAATACCTGGAGCAGACGCTGCACACACAGATAGCCCACATCACCAGCATTTCACGCATTGAGGAGGAGCGCTACGTGCGTCTGGATAAGTTCACTGTCCGTTCGCTGGAGCTCGTCAGCACCATGCAGGAAGACGGCAAGTCGCTGCTGGATGTCATTGACAGGACGGTGTCGCCCATGGGCGGACGACTGTTGCGTCGCTGGTTGGTGTTCCCCCTGAAGGACGAGCAGCCCATCAACCAGCGTCTGGACATTGTCGACTACTTCTTCCGCGAGCCACAGTTCCGAATGACCATTGACGACCAGTTGCAGCACATAGGCGACTTGGAGCGCATAGTGTCGAAGGTGGCTGTAGGACGTGTGTCGCCTCGCGAGATGGTGCAGCTCAAGACAGCCCTTCAGGCCATTGAACCCATCAAGGCGGCCTGTCAGCAAGCTACCAACGAGTCGCTGCAGAGAGTAGGGGAGCGCCTGAACCTCTGCGAGGAGCTTCGCGACCGCATAGCACGCGAGATACAGAACGATCCGCCCCAGCAGGTTCAGAAGGGTGGCGTCATCCGCGACGGGGTGAGTCCTGAGTTGGACGAGCTGCGCCGTATTGCCTATTCGGGCAAGGACTATCTGCTGCAGATTCAGGAGCGCGAAGCCCAGCAGACGGGCATCAATTCGCTGAAGATAGGCTATAACAATGTCTTCGGCTACTACCTGGAGGTGCGCAACACCTATAAGGACAAGGTGCCTCAGGAGTGGGTGCGCAAGCAGACGCTGGCACAGGCTGAGCGCTACATCACCCAGGAGCTGAAGGAATACGAAGAAAAGATACTGGGTGCAGAGGACAAAATACTCTCGCTGGAACAGCAGCTTTTCACGGACTTGGTGGTTGCTGCCCAGCAGTTCATTGCCCAAGTGCAGCAGAATGCCAATGTCATTGCCCATCTGGACTGTCTGCTCAGTGCTGCCAAGACGGCTGAGGAGAACCACTATGTGCGTCCTGTTATTGACTCGTCAGACATTATCGACATCAAGCAGGGGCGCCATCCTGTCATAGAGACCCAGCTGCCCATTGGTGAGCACTACGTGCCCAACGACATCTATCTGGATGCTGACCACCAGCAGATTATCATCATCACAGGTCCCAATATGGCTGGTAAGTCCGCTCTGCTGCGTCAGACAGCCCTTATTACGCTGTTGGCTCAGATAGGCTCGTTCGTGCCTGCTGAGAGCGCCAGAATAGGATTAGTGGACAAAATCTTCACCCGTGTGGGTGCCTCGGACAATATTTCTTTGGGCGAGTCAACGTTTATGGTGGAGATGACGGAGGCTTCGAACATCCTGAACAACGTCACGCCTCGCTCCTTGGTACTCTTCGACGAGCTGGGTCGAGGTACTTCAACCTATGATGGTATTTCTATTGCCTGGGCTATCGTGGAGTATCTGCACGAACAACCCAAGGCTCGTGCCCGTACGCTTTTTGCTACGCACTATCACGAACTGAACGAGATGGAGAAGAACTTCTCGCGCATCAGAAACTACAATGTCTCTGTCAAGGAGGTCGAGGGCAAGGTCATCTTCCTGCGTAAGCTGGAGAAGGGTGGGAGCGAGCACTCGTTTGGTATCCACGTGGCAGAGATATCGGGTATGCCCAAGAGCATTGTCAAGCGTGCCAACGTCATTCTGAAGCAATTAGAGGCAGACAATGCACAGGTAGGCTCCGTAGGCAAGCCCACAGCGGAGATTGCCCAGAGCCGCGAGGGAATGCAACTGTCGTTCTTCCAGTTGGACGACCCCGTGCTCTCTCAGATTCGCGACGAGATACTGGGCTTGGACGTCAACAACCTGACGCCTCTGGAAGCTCTCAACAAGCTGAACGAAATCAAGAAAATCGTCTCAGGGAAATAAGGGCTGGTTATCATAGAATAAGTGCCACTTATCGTGCAATAAGTGGCACTTATTTTTTGTTACTTGGCTCTTATTGTTTCTTGGCTCTTATCATACAGGCCACACCAATAATGACGAAGGGAATAGACAGTATCTGTCCCATGTCGATGGGCAGCGAGGCCTCGAAGGCTTCCTGAATCTCCTTGGTGTACTCGATGAAGAAGCGGAACGTGAAGATGTAGGTCAGGCAGAAGCCGAAGTACCAGCCTGTGCCTATCTTCTTAGGCAACTTCTTGTGCAGCCACCACATCAGAAAGAACAGGATGCCATAGGCAATAGCCTCGTACAGCTGTCCTGGGTGGCGAGGCATCAGGTCGACACGCTCGAAGATAAACGCCCAGGGGACGTCCGTCACCTTGCCGATAATCTCTGAGTTCATCAGGTTGCCTAATCGGATGAAGCAGGCTGTGGTACCTGTGGCAATGGCGATATTGTCCAGTACGCGCCAGATGCTGAGCTTCGTCTTGCGAACATACATCCACAGGGCAATGATAAGTCCTAATGTGCCTCCGTGCGAGGCGAGGCCCTGATAGCCCACATACTTCCAGCCTCCTTCTGCCAGGAATCGGATGGGCAGGAACATCTCAACAAATCCTTTTCCTGAGGTCAGGAAGTAGTCAGGCTCATAGAAGATGCAATGCCCCAGACGGGCACCCAACAGGATGCCGATGAAGCAGTAGAGGAACAGAGGGTCGAACAACTCGTCCTTGATGTGCTGTTCCTTATACAAGCGCTTGACTACAAAGTAGGCCAGTGCCAACCCTATCAGCCAGCACAGTCCATACCATCGGAAAGGCCCAAAACCCTCGTTGGGATTCCAAGTTATAAAAAGTTCATAGTTCATAGTTCGCGTTTTCGAGTGTTTTTTTAGACAATCTGGTTTTCACTAGTTTTACTAGTCTTATCAGATGGTCTAAACATTAAAGCGGAAGTGCATGATGTCGCCGTCCTGGACAACGTACTCCTTGCCCTCAATGCCCATCTTGCCTGCCTCGCGGACAGCAGCCTCGGAGCCGTACTGGATGTAGTCGTCGTACTTGATGACCTCAGCGCGGATGAAGCCTTTCTCGAAGTCGGTATGGATGACGCCGGCACACTGAGGAGCCTTCCAGCCCTTCTTGTACGTCCACGCCTTCACCTCCATTTCGCCAGCAGTGATGAACGTCTCCAGGTTCAGCAGGGCGTAGGCCTTCTTGATGAGGCGGTTGACACCACTCTCCTCCAGACCCAGCTCTTCCAGGAACAGCTGCTTGTCCTCGTACGACTCCAGTTCGGCAATGTCCTCTTCCGTCTTGGCAGCAATCACCATCGACTCGGCACCTTCCTCTTTGGCCAGTGCCTCTACCTTTCTGGTAAAGT
Source organism: uncultured Prevotella sp. (assembly GCA_946628315.1). Taxonomy (GTDB): domain Bacteria; phylum Bacteroidota; class Bacteroidia; order Bacteroidales; family Bacteroidaceae; genus Prevotella. Next base: position 20,676 of record CAMOWH010000016.1, on the reverse strand, counting down.
CGTTGCCGCTCTTGGCATCAGCCTCGCCTACGTTGCAGACATACAGCACGGGCTTGGCAGTCAGCAGGAACAGATTGCGGGCGCAGTCCAGCTCCTCTTTCGACTCGAAGTCCACGATACGGGCATTCTTGCCCTGCTCCAGCACCTCCTTATAGGCTTTCAGCACGGTCACCTCAACCTTAGCCTCCTTGTTGCCGGCAGCAGCAGCCTTCTCCGTCTTGGCCAGTCGGCTCTCGATGGTCTCCAGGTCCTTCAGCTGCAGTTCCGTATCAATGATTTCCTTGTCGCGGATAGGGTCTATCGTTCCGTCCACATGGGTGATGTTCTCGTCCTCGAAGCAACGCAGCACATGGATGATGGCATCCGTCTCGCGAATGTTTCCTAAGAACTTGTTACCCAGGCCCTCGCCCTTCGAGGCACCCTTCACCAGACCTGCAATATCTACGATTTCGCAAGTGGCAGGCACAATGCGACCAGGGTGCACCAGCTCGGCCAGCTTGGTCAGTCGCTCGTCAGGAACAGTGATGACACCCACGTTGGGTTCTATAGTACAGAAAGGGAAATTGGCTGCCTGTGCTTTAGCACTTGACAGGCAGTTAAACAAAGTAGACTTACCCACATTGGGCAGTCCTACAATACCACATTTTAATGACATCTTTTCTTATAAACGTTTATATTGGGTGCAAAGGTAGCGCAAATTAGGCTAATATCCAAATTAATTTGGATTAATTATCATTTGCCGATATTCAGTCGTACGCCAAATTGGAGGCTCCAGCTGAAGGGCTGGTCCTTGAAGAAGTTCTGCACTTGGCTGCCATTGTCAAGATAGTAGCGTACGCCAGGTTCCAGATAAATGCCCAGTTGGGGCAGTACGTCATACGCTACCCCTATAGCCCCTGTCAGCGACCACTGAGGGCGATCCTTGCCGACTGAGTGGTCAAGCGGCGGATAGACAAAAAAAGAAGCGGAACTCATTGGGGTTCCGCTTCTGCTTTGTTCTTAAACTCCTACTCCTCTACGGAGAAGTCGTCCTTGCCTACGCCGCAGACGGGGCATACCCAGTCCTCAGGAATGTCTTCGAAGGCAGTGCCGGGAGCGATGCCGCTGTCAGGATCGCCTACTTCTGGGTCATACACGTAACCACAAGTGTCGCAAATGTACTTTTTCATAATCTTACAAGTGTTTAGTTAGTAATATAAAGTATTTATTTCTCAATGAAAGAATTGATTTTCTCCACTATCGTCTCAGGCTTGATGCCATAGAGGCAGGCATAGTCGCCGCGCCGGCACCTCTTCTGTCCGAAGATGCTGCAAGGCCGGCAGCCAAGATCCGTCTGGATAGCGTTGTCCAGAGACTGTCCCCAACCCAGAAAACCCGCATAGGGGTGGGTGGCACCCCAGACGCTCACCACAGGAATGCCGGTCAGCGAAGCCAGATGCATATTGGCAGAGTCCATAGAGAGCATCACGTCGAGGTGGCTCATCAGGATGAGCTCCTGGTACATTGACTTGGCATACTCGCCCGCGTTGGTACACATCCAGTAGCGCCCACACCATTGGCTGAACCATTGCTCCTCCGGCTCGCCTCGTCCGAAGAGGAAGATGCGGGCATGTGGGTGCTCGTCTATCAGTTGCTTGATGACCTGCTCCGTCAGCTCAGGCGGATATACCTTACCCTTGTGGGCGGCAAAGGGTGCTATGCCTATCCACTGCTCGTCAGCGTTCTTGAAGTTGACAGGCGGCGGAAGCAGACCCAGGTTGCCGCCTTCGGGTGGGAAGATGCTCTTGAAGTCCATCTTCACGGGAAATCCCAGACGCTCGAAGACCTCCAGATAGTTCTCGAATGACGTAGGCTGCTGTACGAGCAGCTTGTTCCTCTTCGAAGTCAGGCGCCGCCTGTCCTTCCGGTGCTTGTTGACATGAGCCACCCGGTAGTTTCCCATGTTGAAGCGTAGGCGCAGGAACTCCGAGCGCAGCACGTTGTGCAGGTCAGCAATGGCTGTAAACTGCTTGGCCGTCAGTCGGCGAAAGAGCGTGTTCAGCCCCCTGATGCCACGATATTCGCACTTCAGGTCTGCACCCATGAAGCCCACGTTGGGAGCCAGCTCTTCGAACAAGGGTCGCGAGGAGACGCGGCTAAGCACCGTGATGCGCACATCCGGATACTGACGAGCCAGCGACCACACCACCGGCACCGTCATAGCCACATCGCCCAGAGCCGAGAAGCGGATTACAAGTATATGCTCTTTCTTCACCTTGTTTTTACCTTATTTTTTATAAAGTATCGGGTTCGTGCTCGGGTCGTTATACATCTTCATCTGGCGATAGACCTTCATGTACTTGCGTCCAGCCTCAATATCCTCCAGCAGCTGGTCAATAGCCGTCGAGAGGTCACTCTGCTGTTCGCGCAGCACGTTGAGCTTGGCCTGACAACGGGCAATGTGCTCAGCGTCGACGTCCTTGCGCTCCGTCTGCTCCTGCATGTGCCATATCTTCAGCGCCAGAATGCTCAGACGGTCAACAGCCCACGCCGGGCTCTCCGTGTTCAGCCGCGCATCGGGCAGGGGCGTCACCTCGCTATATGTTGTGCGGAAGTAGCCGTCTATCTCCTCCACCAAGTCCGTGCGGTCCTGGTTCGAGCGGTCAATGCGACGCTTCAGCCCCAGCGCCTCCACAGGGTCTATGTGCGGGTCGCGGATGATGTCCTCCAGATGCCACTGAACCGTGTCTATCCAGCACTTCAGATAGAGATTGTGCTCAATGCTGTTGCGCTCGTAGGGATTGTTGATTTCTGTGTCCACGTCATCCTTCAGGTGATAGTCACGGATAGCCTGCAGAAAGATTTTGTTTGCCAGTTCAGTAAAAGCCATATTGCGTATATCGTTTTTTTAGTTTGGTGCAAAGATACGAATAATTTTTGATACACCCACTACAATTTACGATAAATTATCAAAAAAGAGGCGAGCACGAAAAGACCTGTCCGGCAAAATCAATATACATTCCTTGCTTACATATGGAAATATGTTGGTTTTAACCTATTTTATCGCTACCTAAAATCCGCAAATAATTATCGATTGTCTGATTTAGCCCTTGCTTGTGACGATTGTGTCTGACTCTGGGCTTAGAATCGCTTGACATGACTTGTTTGCAGACTCCTTCCCCTTACCCCGTAAGGTCGAGAGGCTTTGACCTAAGCATCAACGAAGAGTGTTAATCTATCTGCTGCGAAGTCCTAAGTGTGAGTCTATCACAGAGGACAGAATAGAGTCGAATTTGTCCAAAACGAAAAATATTCCGCCAAAAGCGGTGATTTTCTCAGATTTTTGTTGTACCTTTGCCATGTCATTGATGATTTTGCTTGTCTTGATTTGCAGCACTAAGGTAAGTGAAAAATCTGACATGGCAAAATCCTGAGCCGCTCGGCTTTGCCGCTTCGCGCGTCGAAGAACTTTTTGTTGCTCAGGTACTTATAAAGAAAGTTAAACTAAAGTGCTGCGGAATTTGGGGTATCTTTGTACCGAAATGAAGATAGTAGTAGACGATAGGATTCCCTATATCCGTGAGAAGCTGGAGATGGTGGCTGACGAGGTGGTGTGCCTGCGGGGGACTGACATCGGGGCGGAGGACGTGAAGGATGCTGACGCGTTGATAGTGCGTACGCGTACTCGTTGTGACGAACGGTTACTCGGTGGCTCGAAGGTGCGGTTAGTGGCAACGGCGACGATTGGCTTTGACCATATTGACACGGACTATATGCGGCGGGCTGGCATTGCGTGGACTAATTGTCCAGGGTGCAATGCGGCCTCGGTGGCGCAGTATGTGGAGTGCTCGCTGCTGCTGTTGGAACAGCAGAGGGGGCTCTGCCTGAAGCAGGCGACGATAGGCATTGTGGGCTGTGGTCATGTGGGTTCCAGGGTGAGGGCTGTGGCTGAACGCTTAGGGATGCGTGTCTTAGTGTGCGACCCCTTGCTGGGCGGGGCTGGTTTCGTGACGATGGACGTGATAGAGCGTGAGGCTGACGTCATTACCTTCCATGTGCCGCTGACGCTTGAGGGGGAGTATGCTACGTTGCACATGGCTGACGAGGCGTTCTTCTGTCGGCTCGCACGCGTTCCTTATATAGTGAATACGAGTCGTGGCGAGGTGGTGGACAACGGGGCTCTGCTCAGGGCGCTGCAGGGGGGTAGGGTGCGTGATGCCGTCATTGACGTATGGGAGGGTGAGCCGCACCTGAACAGACAGCTGTTAGAGCGTGTCTTCATCGGTACTCCCCACATTGCGGGCTACTCGGCTGACGGCAAGGTGAATGCAGACAACATGGTTGTGGACGCCCTGTGTCGCTGCTTCCATCTTCCGCATCCGGGAAGGATAGCGGCGCCGGCGCTGCCGGAGGATTTTGTCTACACAGGTAACCCGTTGGAACTCTACAACCCATTGGAGGATAGCAGGAAACTGAAAGCGGAGCCCGGGAATTTTGAGAATTTGCGCAACAATTATCCTCTCAGACGCGAGCGGTTTGACAGGTAGAAGTGTCAAAAAGACAACTTTCGTTCGTAAAATATGCACAATTTAGGGGGTATTGTGCATAAACGGGTGCTTTTTTCTTCTAAAAATTTGCGTAATTCCATAAAAATGTGTTACTTTGCACCCGCTTAGCCGCCATTTTTGGTTGGCAGTCATTAAAGAGATATCATTTTATTAACATTTTAAAGAAGAAAATTATGTCAGAAATTGAAAGCAAAGTAAAGGCAATTATCGTAGACAAGCTCGGTGTAGACGAAGCAGAAGTTAAGCCCGAGGCAAGTTTCACCAATGACCTGGGTGCTGACTCACTGGATACCGTAGAGCTCATCATGGAGTTCGAGAAGGAGTTCGGTATCTCTATCCCCGACGACAAGGCTGAGAAGATCGGTACTGTTGGCGACGCTATCGCTTACATCGAGGAGAACGCAAAATAATATTTGTTAGGATTGAAGAATTGAAGGTTTGAAAAATTGAAGTTCTGGCTTCATGCTATTTTTCTTCAATTTTTCAATTCTTCAATTTTTCAATTCTTCAATTTTTCTTTTAATTATGGAATTAAAAAGAGTTGTAGTAACAGGTATGGGTGCCGTTACGCCTTTGGGTAATACTCCTGAGGAGACTTGGGAGGCCATGTTGGCTGGTAAGAGCGGTGCTGCACCTATTACCCTTTTCGACGCTTCTAAGTTCAAGACCCAGTTTGCCTGCGAGGTAAAGGGCTTGGACGTCAATGCCTATATTGACCGCAAGGAGGCTCGCAAGATGGACCGCTACACCCAGTTGGCCATTATTTCTGCCATGCAGGCTGTCGCCGACAGCGGCATGAATCTGGAGGCCGAGGACAAGAACCGCATCGGTGTTGTCTATGGTGTAGGTATCGGCGGTATCAAGACCTTCGAAGACGAGGTTACTTATTATGGTGCCCATCGTGAGGATGGTCCCAAGTTCAATCCTTTCTTCATCCCGAAGATGATAGCCGACATCGCTGCAGGTCAGATTTCCATCATGTATGGTTTCCATGGTCCCAACTATATTACGTCGTCTGCCTGTGCCTCGTCGTCGAACGCGCTGGCTGACGCCTTCAACCTGATACGCTTGGGCAAGGCCAACGTCATAGTCGCCGGTGGTGCCGAGGCTGCCATCTGTGAGTCGGGCGTGGGCGGTTTCAACGCCATGAAGGCCCTGTCTACCCGCAATGACGAGCCTGAGAAGGCCAGCCGTCCGTTCAGCGCCAGCCGTGATGGTTTCATCATGGGCGAGGGTGCGGGCTGTCTGATTCTTGAGGAGCTAGAGCACGCTAAGGCCCGTGGTGCCAAGATTTATGCTGAGATGGTTGGTGCCGGCATGAGTGCCGACGCTCACCACATCACAGCCTCTCACCCCGAGGGACTGGGTGCCAAGCTGGTGATGCAGAACGCGCTGGAAGATGCTGGCATGAAGCCTGAGGACATTGACTACATCAACGTACATGGTACGTCGACCCATGTTGGTGATATCTCAGAGGCCAAGGCCATCAAGGACGTCTTCGGTGATGCAGCCTATAAGCTGAACATTTCGTCTACCAAGTCGATGACGGGTCACCTACTGGGTGCTGCCGGAGCTGTTGAGGCTATGGCTACCGTGCTGGCTGTCCGGAATGACATCGTTCCTCCCACCATCAACCACGAGGAAGACGACAAGGACGAGGAGATTGACTACAACCTCAACTTCACCTTCAACAAGGCCCAGAAGCGCGAGGTTCGTGCCGGACTCTCGAACACCTTTGGTTTTGGTGGTCACAATGCCTGCGTAGTATTCCGTAAGTATGTGGGCTGATAACATTATTGACAGCATAAAGCTCCCTTTCCGTAAGGAGAAGGAGCTTTTTTCTGCTCTTTACAATATTCTGGGTTTCTATCCCCATGATATCAATGTCTATAAGCAGGCCCTGTTGCACAAGAGCTTAGGGCGTCGCAACGAGAAGGGACGTCCCATCAACAACGAGCGTCTGGAGTTTCTGGGTGACGCCATCCTGGATGCAGTGGTAGGCGACATCGTCTATCGTCACTTTGGGGGTAAGCGCGAGGGGTTCCTCACCAATACGCGCTCCAAGCTGGTGAGCCGCAATACGTTGGGTAAACTGGCTCAGGAAATGGGTATAGACCATCTTATCAAGTCGTCAGATCATAGCACGTCACACAACAGCTACAAGAACGGCAATGCCTTCGAGGCACTGGTGGGGGCTATCTATCTGGACAGGGGCTACAATGCCTGTATGCGTTTTATGGAGAAGCGCATCTTGGCACAGGTGATTAATATTGACAAGGTGGCCTATAAAGAAGTCAACTTCAAGTCGAAGCTGTTGGAGTGGAGCCAGAAGAATCGTGTCCGTCTGGAATTTCGTGAACTCAATCAGAAGAAGGACGAAAGCACGGGCAGTCCGGTCTTCACCACTCAGATATTCATAGAAGGTGTTGAAGGCTGTACGGGTACAGGCTACTCCAAGAAGGAGAGTCACCAGAACGCTTCCAAGGACACGCTGCAGCGACTGCGCCGGGAACCTCAGTTCATTGATGCCATCTTTGGCGCCAAGGCCGATCGTACCAAGATGGAAGAAGAACCAGTGATGTGCGTTCCAGACTTGGAGAAAGAGCAACAGGACTTTATCATAGAGCAACCCAAGGAAGAAGTGGTACAGGGCAAATCAGCCAAAGCCGTTGAGAGAGAGCGCCCATCCAAGGATTTTGACGAGGAGATGACCCTTGATGACATCTCTGCCACCCCACGCGAAAAGACGCGCGAGGAAATCATTGCGGAGGCCGAGGCCGCTGCTTTTTCAGAAGAATAACGCTATGAAAAGGGCTGGAGCTGTTCCGGCTCTTTTTATATTATTATATAAAAAATCGTAAATTATTTCTGCGATAACAAAGTTTATGTTTATCTTTGCACCTTGATAATTATTGCGTGATGAACATAACAGGATTAATTAGACATATATTTGTCCCCCGAATGAGGGAACTGGAAAAGCACCAGACGGGTGGCGAACTGTTGCAGCGTCAAGTGTTGGCCCACTTGTTGCGAGAGGCCAAAGACACGGAGTATGGTCGTGAACACGGCTTTGCCACCACCAAAGGCTATGACGACTTTGTGAAGTTCAATACGGTGAACACCTACGAGGAGCTGAAGGGTCAGATAGACCGTATGAGGCACGGCGAGAGCGATGTGCTGTGGCCTGGCAGGGTGAAGTGGTATGCCAAGTCGAGCGGCACCACCAACGACAAGTCGAAGTTCATCCCTGTCAGCAGGGAAGGTCTGCAGAAGATTCACTATGCAGGCGGCTACGACTCGGTGGCTGTCTACTTGCGGAACAATCCGAAGTCACGACTCTTTGACGGACGGGCCCTGATATTGGGAGGCAGTCATGCTCCCAACTACAACTTGCCTGACTCGCTGGTGGGCGACCTGTCAGCTATCCTGATTGAGAACATCAACCCGTTGGCCAATCTGGTGCGTGTGCCCAAGAAGGAAACGGCACTGTTGCAGGACTTTGAGGTGAAGCGTGAGCGTATTGCCCGCGAGGCCATGAACAAGAACGTGACCAACATCAGCGGCGTACCCTCGTGGATGCTCAGCGTGCTGAACTGCATGATGGAGCTGACAGGCAAGACCCATCTGGAAGAGGTTTGGCCCAACCTGGAAGTATTCTTCCACGGAGGAGTGGCCTTTACTCCGTACCGCAAGCAGTACGAAGAACTGATTACGTCGCCCAAGATGCACTATATGGAGACCTACAATGCCTCAGAGGGCTTCTTCGGTTTGCAGGACGATCCGACAGACAAGTCAATGCTGCTGATGCTGGACTACGGTGTGTTCTATGAGTTCCAGCCGATGGACGGTGGTGAGATAGTGCCGTTGTGGGGTGTCGAGAAGGACAAGAACTATGCCATGATAATCTCTACCTCGTGTGGATTGTGGCGCTATATGATAGGCGACACCGTTCGCTTTACGTCTACCAATCCCTATAAGTTCATCATTTCCGGACGTACCAAGAGCTTCATCAACGCCTTTGGCGAAGAGCTCATCGTGGATAATGCAGAGCAGGGCTTGGCCTATGCCTGCGAACAGACAGGTGCCGAGGTGCTGGAGTATACGGCAGCCCCAGTCTTCATGGATGCCAATGCCAAGTGCCGTCACCAGTGGCTCATCGAGTTTGCCCGTCAGCCTCAGGACCTTCAGCAGTTTGCCCGTCTGTTAGACCAGAAGCTGCAAGAGGTGAACAGTGACTACGAAGCAAAACGCTATAAGGATATCACCCTGCAACCCTTGGAGATAGTCAAGGCCAAGCCGGGATTGTTTAACGAGTGGCTGAAGCTGCAAGGCAAGCTGGGCGGACAGCACAAGGTGCCCCGTCTGAGCAATACGCGCGAACAGTTGGAACAGCTATTGACACTGAACAAATGAAGAAGCTACTCTATATTCTTATTGCACTCTGTGCCGTTATGTCGTGTGCCCGCATGGGTACGCCCGATGGAGGATGGTATGATGACGATCCTCCGCGCGTCATAGGTTCCTCACCTGCAGAACGGGATACGAACGTCACCACCAAGAAGATAACCATCTACTTCGACGAGTATATCAAGCTGGAGAACCCCACAGAGAACGTAATGGTTTCGCCCCCTCAGCTGGAGGCTCCTGAAATCAAGGCTGCAGGCAAGAAAATCGTGGTAGAGCTGCAGGACAGCCTGAAGCCCAATACCACCTATACCATTGACTTCAGCAATGCCATCTCGGATAATAACGAGGGAAACCCGATGGGCAACTATGCCTTTACCTTCTCGACCGGCGAGAAGATTGATACCTTCGAGGTGGCAGGCAACGTCATTGACGCCAGCAATCTGGAGCCCGTCAAGGGTATTTCAGTCGGACTGTATAATAATCTGTCTGACACCGTTTTCCGTAAGGAGCCCTTGATGCGTATCGGACGTACTGACAGTCATGGACGCTTTGTCATCAAGGGTGTGGCTCCTGGCGAATACAGAGTCTATGCGTTGCAGGACCTTGATGACAACTATCATTTCAGCCAAAAGAGTGAGATGATAGCTTTCAGCCACGAAACCTTCAAGCCGACGGCAGGTCCCGATATACGTCAGGACACCATCTGGCGCGACACGCTGCACATTGACAACATTGTACGCGTGCCCTTTACCCATTTCTATCCGGACAATATCGTACTGCTGGCTTTCCAGGAGAAACAGACGGACCGCTATCTGATTAAGACTGAGCGTCAGGATGCCAACAAGATTGGTGTCTACTTCAGTTATGGCAACGAGCAGCTGCCCGTCATCCGAGGACTGAACTTCGCTGCCGACTCTGCTTTTGTGCTGGAGGCTTCAGAGAAGAAAGACACGCTTACCTACTGGCTTCGTGATACCACACTGGTGAACAACGACACGTTGTCCATCGAAATGGAATACCTGATGACAGACAGCACAGGCACACTGGTCAGTCAGAAGGACACGATGGAGCTGGTGGCCAAGACACCCTATGCCAAGCGGTTGAAGCAGAAACAGAAGGAGTACGAGGAGTGGCAGAAGGAGCAGGAGAAGAAGAAAAAGCGTGAAGAGAAATACGACAGCATTTATCCTGTCAAGCCGCTGGAACCACAATATCTGGTACCCAAGTCAATGAATCCCAATAGTATAGTCACCATTGAGATGCCCACACCATTGGAGAAACTCGACACGGGGGCTATCCACCTTTATACTAAGATAGACTCCCTGTGGTACAGGGCACCGTTTAAGTTTGAACAAGTCAAGGGCAAGCTGCGACAATTTCAGATGCTGGCCGAATGGCGGCCGGACACAGAATACAGCCTGGAGCTTGACACGCTGGCATTCACTGACATCTATGGACTGTCCTCAGCCCCCCACAAGCAGGGCATCAAGGTGAAGTCGCTCGACGAGTTTGCCACCCTGGAATTACAGTTGAGTGGTGTTGCCGACACTTCCATCGTGGTGGAACTGCTGGACAAGAGTGATAAGACGCTGAAGCAGGTGAGGGCAGGCCGCGACCATGTTGCCACTTTCTTCTATATAGATCCAGGGACCTACTATGCCCGTGCGTTTACAGACAGAAACGGAAATGGTGTCTGGGATACTGGCTGCTACGATGATGACAGGCAGCCTGAGGATGTCTACTACTATCCGCGCGAGATAGAGTGTAAGGAGAAGTTTGACGTGACGCTGACCTGGAACGTGAATGACAAGCCTCGCAACCAGCAGAAACCTGCCGAGCTCGTCAAGCAGAAACCGGACAAGGAGAAGAAGAAACTCATGAACCGTAATGCCGAGCGAGCCAAACAGCTGGGTATAGAATATGTGAAAAAACAAATGGTCAAGTAAAGAGTAAAATAATAAAATAGTAATACGATGATGATACATAATAATAGTAATAGGGCAAAGGGTTGGGTAAGAAGTTTTTTACTTCTTTACCTTTTCACCTTTTTGCCTTTCAACGCCTCGGCCCAATGTGGCATCGAGAATACAGCCTTCAAGTCAGGCGAAATCCTGAGCTATGACCTCTATTTCAACTGGAAGTTTGTCTGGGTCAAGGTGGGCACGGCATCCATGTCTACCGTACAGTCCAACTACCGAGGACAAAAAGCCTTCCGTAGCAGTCTTATCACCCGAGGCAACAGCCAGCTGGACAATGTGTTTGTCATGCGTGACACCTTGTTGTGCTACACCGATCTCGACCTGGCTCCCCTCTATTTCCGCAAGGGTGCCCGCGAGGGAGACCGTTACTATGTGGACGAGCTGTGGTACACGTATCCCAATTCCAACTGTCACCTGAAGATGCATCGCATAGACCATGATGGAGAGGTGCACTGGAAGGAGGCTGAGTACAAGGACTGCATCTATGACATGATGAGTATTTTCCTTCGTGCACGTAACTTTGACGCTGAAAAACTCAAGGTTGGCGAGAATATCCCCATGCCCATCAGCGATGCACGCCACCTGACCAATTCCTGGTTGAAGTACACAGGCAAGACCACGCTGAAGATGAAGAACAACAACGAGAAGTATCGTTGTCTGACCTTCTCGTTCATAGAGCGGGAAGACGGGAAGAACCATGAGCTGATTCGTTTCTATATCACCGACGACAAGAATCACATGCCTGTCCGTCTGGACCTTTTCCTGTCCTTCGGTTCTGCCAAGTGCTATCTGTCCGGTTACAAGGGATTGCGCAACCCCATGGAGTCGAAGGTTAAATAGGAGTTTGTACGGTGAACAGCGAAAAGTATATTAGAACAGAAGCCATGACGCAGAAGATGCGTCGCTTCACGGATGCCGGCCTCTATTCTCAGGACGATGACATCGACTTCCTGCCTGACGGACATGTCTACCTCTATCAGGGCGAGCGCCAACTATTGCCTGTCAGTACGCTGATAGCCCACTTTTTCCAGAAGTTCGATGCCCAGCGTGCTGCCGAACAGCAGCAGGCACGCTATGGTGTCCCTGTGGCTGAAACGCTGGCCAAGTGGGAGCGCATAGGACGTATGGCCAGTGAGGTGGGGACGTTTGTACACGAACAGACGGAAAACTACTTCCAGCATGGGGTTTTCGATACCGTTTACTCCTTCAGTTATAAGGGCGAGGTGGAACCAGTCAGCGTAGAGCGCGAAAAGCAACAGTTCCTGCATTTTGTCAGCGACTATGCCATTGAGCCCTATCGTCAGGAGTGGCCGGTCTATGACACCAATCTGAACATAGCCGGTACGATAGACCTCATTTGTCGTGAGAGCGATGGCGAGTTTGTCATCTACGACTGGAAGCGCAGCCGTAAGGTGGTGGATGCCCAGGGAAATCCTATTGTGCAAGCCTTCGGAGGTCGAACCTCCATCAACGGTATCTCGATACCCGATACAGCCTACTATCACTACTGCATCCAGCAGAACCTCTATCGCTATATGTTGCAGCAGTACTATGGCATTCGGGTCAAGGCCATGAATCTGGTCGTGCTCTGTCCTGACTATGCCGACTATCGGGTAGTGGGTGTTCCCATCATGGATGGACTGGTCAAGCAGATAGTCAGTATCTGTCATTCGCAACAACTGGGAAAGAGACTACTGAGATGACGGAAACCGTAGTACTACAAAACCTAACTATAGGATACACTGCCAAAGGGAATGAGAAGGTAGTGGCCACAGGCATTGAGGCTGCTATCAGGAGTGGAGAGCTGACCTGCCTGCTGGGACAGAACGGCATTGGCAAGTCAACGCTGCTGAGAACCCTTTCTGCTTTTCAGCCTAAGTTGGGTGGAAGTGTACTGATGCACGGCCGCGAGATAGCCGACTATACGGACAAGGAACTCAGCAAGATGATTGGCGTGGTGCTGACGGAGAAGCCCGATGTCCAGAATATGACCGTCACCGAACTGGTGGGTATGGGCCGCTCTCCCTATACAGGCTTCTGGGGGACGCTGACAGCAGACGATAAGCAGATAGTCAGCGAGGCTATCCGGCTGGTAGCCATAGAGCCGTTGCAGGACCGGATGGTCCATACGCTGAGCGACGGTGAGCGCCAGAAGGTCATGATAGCCAAGGCACTGGCCCAGCAGACACCTGTCATCTATCTGGACGAGCCTACGGCCTTTCTCGACTTCCCCAGCAAGGTAGAGATGATGCAGCTGCTGCATCGGCTGGCCGTACAGGAGCAAATTGCAACGCTACACTCTTACCAGAGGTCAGAGAAGACCATTTTCCTGTCTACGCATGATGTGGAGCTGGCCTTGCAGATTGCCGACTGCCTCTGGCTCATGGAACCCTGGGGACTCAGTGTGGGAACCCCGCAGGAATTGGCCGCTCAGGGCGTATTAAGCCGTTTCATAGAGCGCGATGGCATTGCTTTTGACAAAGATACACTAACTATACACGTAAGACGATGATAGAAGGACATGGAGACGATATCTACCGCTATGACGACTTGGTGAAGGTGAACTTCAGCAGCAATGTCTATCAGCATTCAGATTTTTCTGCATTGAAGAGACATCTGATGGAGCATTTTGACTTATTGTCCAACTATCCCGAACCCCAGCCCCGCAGTCTGGAGAAGCTCATTGCCTTTAAGGAAGGAATATCCCCCGAGAGTGTCCTGGTTACCAGTGGTGCCACGGAGGCCATCTATCTCATTGCCCAGCTCTATCATGGCAGTGCCTCCATCATTCCTCAGCCCACGTTCAGCGAGTATGCCGATGCCTGTCGCATACACCGCCATATTATATCTTACGAGAACACGGACGAACTGACGCAGTTGCCGCGTAACAGGGTGTACTGGATCTGCAATCCCAACAATCCTTCGGGCAACGTACTGATGAAAGGCTTCATGGACTACCTGGTACGTCGCTCGCCACGCTACACCTTTGTCGTAGACCAGTCGTACGAGGGTTATACGCTGGAACCGCTGTTAGTGGCCCGCGAGATGAACGGAGTGCCCAACCTGTTGCTGCTCCACTCGTTCAGCAAGACCTACGGCATACCGGGTCTGCGCCTGGGCTATGTGACTGGCCATCCTAACACCATCCAGCTGCTGCGCACGTTGCGTCAGCCGTGGGCCGTCAACAGCATGGCCATCGAGGCAGGCAAGTACCTGCTGAAGAAGGGCAAGCCGGTCATTGCCGATTTAAAGGCATATCTGGAAGAGACAGAGCGGCTGCGGAAAGGGCTGCGCCAGATAGAGGGTGTCCGCGTGTTTGAAACCAAGACCAACTACATGCTCTGCGAACTGGAGCATGTCACGGCGACGGACCTGAAGTATTACCTAATTCACGAACACGGACTGCTGATTCGCGACTGCGCTAACTTCTACGGCCTGTCCAATCATTTCTTCCGTGTCGCCGCCCAGCGGCCTGAGGAGAACGACCTCCTCGTCGCTGCCATTAGAGCGTATTTAGCAGACTTTCAGAAGTAGTCAACTTTCAATCATACGTATGACCGATTTTAATCATGCGCATGAGCTAAAACAACGGCGTACGTGCTTGCGGGCTTGCCCCAGTCGGTTCTCCACCTGCTTGTAGGGTAGGGCAAGCTCTTGGGCAATGTCGCTGACCTTCATGCCGTCGTAGATGTGGAGCCGGTAGATGCGGGCACAAGCTTCCGGCAGACGGGCCAGCGAGCGCTCCATGCGCTCCATGAGCAGGCGGGCCGAGACGACAGACTCCATGTTCTCCGTATGGTCGCCCCGTTGGATGTAGTGCTCATACTCTTCGTACACACGGCGATGGCGGTAGTAGTCTGCCACTTCGTGACGGGCCATGGTGTAGACGAGGCTGGGCAGGGTTGCGAGAGTAATGAGCTGATGCCGACTGAGCAGCCGCAGGAAGATGTCTTGTACCCTGTCCGCTGCCTCGTCGGCATCAGCAATGCGCACCGCGATGAAACTGACAATTTCATCGCGATGCTGAGCATAATAGTTAGATATAAGTTGATGATTATTCATTGATGACCTTCTGTATCGTACCGTCCTCGTTGTAGAACAGCCGCTGGGCTTTCAGCGAACGCAGGTGGGTGATGTCGTTGCTGGGCACGCAGTCATGATAGCACAGATACCACTGGCCTTTGAATTCGACAATGCTGTGGTGCGTCGTCCAGCCCACAACGGGGTCGAGCAGCACGCCCTGATAGGTGAAGGGGCCGTAGGGGTTGTCGCCGATGGCATAGCACAGGAAGTGGCTGTCGCCCGTAGAGTAGGAGAAGTAGTACTTGCCCTGATACTTGTGCATCCACGAAGCCTCGAAGAAGCGGTGAGGGTCTCCGGCCTTCAGGGGTTCACCGTTCTTGTCGAGAATGACGACAGGACGTGGAGCCTCTGCAAACTGCTTCACGTCGTCACTCAGACGGGCCACGCAGCTGGGCAGTGCCGGTACGTCGGCAGGACAGAAGAGCTGGGTCTTCTTGTCTGCAGCAGGACCTAACACGATACCCTCCTTAGTGAGTTTCCGGGGAGCCTGATACCACTGCAGCTGTCCGCCCCAGAGTCCTCCGAAGTAGCAGTATATCTCACCGTCATCGTCCTTGAACACGCAGGGGTCGATGGAGAACGAGCCGCGCATGGGCTGTTTCTCGGGAATGAACGGACCCTCAGGACGGTCGGCAACAGCCACGCCCAGATGGAACACGCCGTTGTAGTCCTTGGCAGAGAATATGAGGTAGTACTTACCGTCCTTCTCCACGCAGTCGTTGTCCCACATCTGCTTCTCGGCCCATTCCACCTGATCTTCGTCCAGAATCACTCCGTGGTCGGTCACCTCCCCGTTCTCCAGGTCTTCGAACGACAGCACATGGTAGTCCTTCATCTGAAAGTGGCCGCCGTCGTCGTCGAATGCGTGGCCAGCCTCACGGTCGTGGCTGGGGTAGATATACAACTTGCCGTTAAACACATTGGCTGAAGGGTCAGCCATATAGTCATTGGGGAAAAGATAACGTGGTTTCATACGCTTTGGTTTTTATTTCTTGTTCTGATAGAGTTTGATGATTTTCTCGACGATGGGCTTCGGCTGGTACTGACGGTCGAAGAGCATCGGATAGTTCGTGCGTCCTGCTATCGGCCAGTCGTTGAGCCAGGAGTCTGCGTCGCTGACGCCCCACAGGTTGATGCGTCCTATGTGGTGGCGATGACGCTGGTAAATCTTGAAGAATTCCATGTAGCGCTGTTCTGTCTCCTTGGCCTTTGCCTCTGGCAGCCCGTCCTTATAGGGGTTCATCTTTGCCTGATATTCAAAGTTCTGGCTAATCTCGGCTCCACCGAAGTTCTCCGGGTTGGGCAGCACGTTGAGGTCCAGTTCCGTCATGTTCACCTTGACGCCCAAGGCAGCGAAGGCCTCGATAGACTTTTCGTACTCTTTCAGGTCGGGATAGTCCATGCCGTTATGGCTCTGCATTCCGACAGCATCAATGCGCAGGCCCTTGTCCTTCAGTTTCTTGACCAACCGGCATACGGCCTCGCGCTTGCCGGGCTTGGCCATCGAGTAGTCGTTATAGTATAACTCGACATCCGGGTCAGCCTCGTGGGCATAGCGGAAGGCCAGCTCGATGAACTCTTCGCCCAGTATCTGGTAGTAGTAGGAATTGCGGAAGGAGCCGTCGTCCTCGATGGCCTCGTTCACCACGTCCCAGCCACGTATCTTGCCGCGGAAGTGGGCAACGACGGTATAGATATGCTTGCGCATACGTTCCTTCATCACCTCTGGCTTGACCAGCTTGCCGTCCTTGTCGTGGAAGAACCACTTCGGAGCCTGCGAGTGCCAGACGAGACAGTGGCCCATAGCCACCAGGTTATGTTGCTGGCAGTACTCGATGAAGCGGTCGGCATCGCGGAAGTCGAACAGTCCCTCCTCGGGCTGCACCACCTCGCCCTTCATGCAGTTTTCAGGCACAGCAGTATTGAAATGCTTGTCGACGATGGCATCGGTCTGTGGACTCATGCCGTCAGACTGTGTCACGTTGAGTGACGCACCGATGAGACTGTACTTGCCTACAACTTCTCGCAAGCTCTGTGCAAGCACTGTCTCCGATGCAAACACTACTAATATTAAAACTACTAACCTAAAAAACTTCATATTCGATTACTTGTTACGTTTCTCAATTTCCATGTTGATTTTGTCGATGACCTCGTCAGTCAGCTCGTAGCGAGAGATGATGAACATAGCCAGTCCTAACAGCATGGCGGGAATGACGCATACCAGCCACAGTATGCCCTGCTCGGCAAAGGGAGTCTGAACGGTCTCCTTGGCGTTGAAGCCCACATAGGCCAGCACCAGGCCGGGTACCACGCCGCCCAGGGCCATGCCGGCCTTGAAGAAGATGCCCGTCAGGGCATTCACGATGCCCGAGATGCGCTTGCCCGTGGTGTACTCGCCGTAGCTGATGACCTCAGGCACCAGAGCCCACATATAGCCCGTAGCCACGATGACACCCGTCGACTTGATGAACTGTGCCACGTAGACTATCCACATCTGCGACTTCAGCGCGGGAACCACTGATACGACATAGAGGATGGCCATGCCGACAATGGCGACGGTCAGGAAGATGTTGAACATGCCGCGCTTGCCTACTGCCTTCTTGATGGCCGGTACCAGCGGCATGAAGATGAAGGCGGGCACGGAACCCAGCCCCATGAAGATGGCCAGCTGGTCGCTGGTGGCCTGCAGGTTGCACGTCATATAGTACGAGCCGGCAGCGTTGCCCACCGACATCATGGCGAAGGCGGTGATGAAGAAGAAGGCGAGGATGCGCAGGGGGCGGTTGCGCACAAACTCTGTCCACAGGTCTGACACCTTCACGTCCTCCATGTCCTTGGCGTCCATCACCACGCGCTCCTTGGTCTGCGTGAAGCAGAAGAATAGCAGCAGCAGACCGATGACGGCATAGATGCCCATCGTGGTAAACCACGCGCTGGCAGCCTCGGGGGTGTTGATGATGGCCTCGCCGTCGGCATCCTTCGGGGCAAACAGGGCTACCACGAGGGGTATGCCCGAGGCTACGCACAGTCCGCCGACGTTGGCCAGGAACATACGGACGGAGGTCAGGGTGGTAATCTCGTCCGTGTCGCGCGTCAGCGACGAGTTCAGCGCACCGTAGGGTACATTAATTAAGGTATATAGCATCGACATGCCCACGTAGGTCACATAGGCGTAGATGAGTGAGGGTGCGAAGCCGTTCCAGAAACACAGGATGGCAAAGCCGGTCAGGGGTATGCCGCCCAGTACCAGATAGCTGCGATACTTGCCTAACTTAGGATTATGCTTGTCGACGTAGGTTCCTACCAAGGGGTCCCACAGCACGTCCACCAGGCGCACCACGAGGAACATGGTGGCGGCGTCTGCCGGGTCGAGACCGTAGATGTTGGTGTAGAAGAACAGCAAGTACATGCTGATGGTCTGGTAGATCAGGTTCTGAGCGAGGTCACCGGAGCCGAAGCCGATGCGCTGCAGCCAGGAGAGTTTGTAGAAACCTTTCGTTTCTTGAGTTTCGTTTGTTGCCATTGTCGTTATAGGTTTTGTTTTCTGGTTGCAAAGATAGGGGTTTCCGTTGAAACCGACGTTTTCACATGTTACAAAAATTATCTCCATTTGTTTCATGTCCGAAGAAAGTGCGCTTTTTTTGTGGCTGCAAAGAAAAAAAAACTTAATTTTGCAGAAAATCTAAAGCGTATGAGACGATATTTCTTATTTTCACTCTTAGTGGCTTTTGCACTGATTGCAGAGGCCAAGGTCGTACTGCCCCAGCTGTTCCAGTCGGGGATGGTGCTGCAGCGTGGCAAGGTCATTCCCGTGTGGGGCAAGGCCGATGCGCAGGAAAAGGTAATCATCAGTTGGCAAAAGCGACAGTATCAGACGGTGGCTGACGCACAGGGTCGCTGGCGCATTGACCTGCCCAAGACGAAGGCGGGCGGGCCCTACACCATGACCGTCAATGACGTAGAGCTGACCGACGTGCTGGTAGGCGACGTGTGGCTCTGCTCGGGCCAGTCCAACATCGACGTCACCATTGAGCGTGTCTACCCGCGGTACACCGATGAAATCGACCATTTTGACAACAACCAGGTGCGCCTGTTCCGTGTGCAGAACGAGGCCAACACCAAGGGAGTGCAGGACGACATCCGTCCCACCGCCATCAACTGGAAGCCGCTGAACAAGCAGAACGCCTGGCTGTTCTCGGCCATCGGGACGTTCCTCGGCAAGCGTATGCAGGAGCAGAGGGGAGTCCCTCAGGGCGTCATCGTCAACAGCTGGGGCGGCACACCTATCGAAGCGTGGATTTCGGCCGACTCGCTGCAGCGCGACTACCCCTTGCAGCTGGAGAAGACCCGGCTCTACCAGAACGACGAGATGGTCAAGGCCCAGCAGCAGGCCAATCAGTTGGCCGACCAGCGGTGGCGCCAGCTGCTGGATGCCAAGGACCCCGGCGTCGCTCAGCACTTTGCCGCCCTGGACTATGACGACAGCGCGTGGGCGGTGGTCAACCAGTACAAGAACGACTGGGCTCGGTCTGACGGGCGTGGCATCGTGGGCAGCATCTGGCTCCGTCAGCACGTCCACATCGACAAGGCCCATGCCGGGCAGCCTGCCCGGCTGCTGTTAGGCACGCTGTTCGATGCCGACTTCACCTATGTCAACGGGCAGGAGGTGGGCCGCACCTACTACCAGTATCCTCCTCGCCGCTACGACATTCCCGAGGGGCTGTTGCGCGAGGGCGACAATGTCATCACCGTCCGCTTTGTCAACAAGTACGGCACCGTCCGCTTCATACAGGACAAGCCCTATCTGCTGGCTTTCGGCGCCGACCGTCAGAGCCAGGACCCCATGCCCCGCGACGTCATTCCGCTGAGCCCTCAGTGGCGCCACCATGCCGGTGCAGCGATGCCAGCCTGCCCCAGCGGCGACGTGTCGCTGCAGAACATGGCCTCCACTTTATATAACGCCGTGCTCTACCCCCTGGCGCCCTATGCCCTGAGCGGCGTGGTGTGGTATCAGGGCGAGTCCAATTCGGGCAATCCCGGGCCCTATGCCGACCTGCTGCGCAAGCTGATGGGCAACTGGCGCACGCTGTGGCATGACCCCTCACTGCCCTTCTGCATCGTCCAGCTGGCCAAGTATATGTATCCCACCGATGCCGGCTATAGGAACTGGCAGCGCCTGCGCGACCAGCAGCGACTGGTGGCTGAGGGCGACGCCCATGCCGAGGCTGCCGACATCTTCGACCTGGGCGAGGAGAACGACATCCACCCCCTGCGCAAGAAGGAAGCCGCCGAGCGCATAGCCCGGTGCTTTGACAGCATGAAATAGAACATTGGAGCATTCCGTCAGACGGAAAAGCCAAAAAAGAGAGCTGACAGCACTCACGTCTGCCAGCCCTCTTTTTTTTAATCACTCGTCCGAGTTCGAGCCGCCGTCCGGGTCAGGGTCGCTCGTGTCCGAACTGCCACCGCCGGTAGTCGATCCTCCGGTGTCCGAGCTGCCGCCCTGCGAGGGGTTGGGGGTGCTGCCGCCCGTGCCGGGAGTGTTGCTGGTGGTGTCACCCTTGGCTGCGGCAATCTCGGCCTTGGTCTTGTCCGTCCAGCTGAACTTGACATCCTTCTTCAGCTCCTCGCGGGTGAAGTCGCCAGTCGACTGAGCCAGC
>CAMOWH010000015.1:0-31127 GCA_946628315.1 uncultured Prevotella sp. | reverse complement strand
GCGTCGCCGATGGGTGCCACCACGGCCACGGTCTTCTCCACCCAGTGGCGGGCGGGGATGGTCTCCGTGCGGTCGTCTTCCTGGCGGCAAGAAGTGAATAGTGAACAGTGAATAGTGAATAGTGCTGCGCACAGCAACATCTTACATCTTACATCACACATCTTACTTCTCATATTCTGCCTCCTTTCTGATTGCTTCTTCGTGAATCTTCGCCCGCATCTCATCGGTGAGTTCGTAGCCATCGGCGAAACTAATTATGCTGTACAGAAGACTGTTGTCTGGCGTGACTACCACGTCGGTGTATCCGTCGGCCAGGCCGAGCGACTGGTGCTTGGGCATACCCTCGGGCGAGAGCCACTGCTCGATGCAGAGGCCGACGGCGCGGTCGATGTGCTTGACGCAGGAGATCGAACTCTGGCTTGAGTTGATGGCCGTGTTGATGCCCACTATGCTGTATCCGCCCATCATGTCGTTCAGATACTGGAAGGTGCGGGCAGCACCGCCGCAGACGGGCACGAGCATCTTGAAGTAGCCGGTCCACTGGCGGTCGTACATGACGTGTATGGCTGTGGTGTCGGCCACGGTGAAGCCTCCTGACACGTCGTCGGAGAGATATTCGGTGACGAGCGTCTTGCTGATGCCAAGCCGTTCGGGGTACTGGATGTAGTCGGCGTTGAAGCCATCAGTAAAACCGTCGACGGCTCCGCTGACCGACTCCACCTTGGGGTTGGCGGCCACGAGCAGCACTTCCGAGGCCAGGGACTGGGCCAGTCCGCCGGCCTCGTACATCGCGCCGTAGTAGGGCAGGCAGAGCGTGGAGCCCTTGCCGTCGAGTGGCTCGGAGGTCTCGAGATAGAGCAGGTCGGTGTAAGGATTGGCCTCTAATCGGCGGTTGTTGCGGCGCAGGTAGTCGTCGTAACTGGCGGCGGCCACGATGAAGAGCCGTCGCACGGTGTCCTGTGCGACACTCATCTGCTGGAAGAGCGTCTCAAGGTAAGCCAGCCCCTCCTCGCGGGTGGAGGGCGAGAGGTGCATGGTGCGCAGGTCGTGCTCCTTGGCGGCCTGCTCCACACTCTGGTAGATGAGGTCGTTGTAGTTGCCGTCGCCCACGCTGTTGGGGTCGTAGATGACGGTGACGAGCGGTGTCGTCGAGGGTGCGTCGGCGGGGTCGGTCTGATAGATGACGTCACCCTCCTTGGTGCAGGCGGCGAACGTCAGCATGGCCGCGAGTATCAGGATAATCTTCTTCATTGTACGGATATATAATTAATATAGGGACAAAAAATAACAAGGCTTCCCTTGCATTTCTGCAAAGAAAGCCGTATATTGTTGGCGCACGTATGCGCACGTATGGAAAGAGGTGGACTGGCGGTTAGCGCATGAGAGAGAGAGAGAGAGAGAGAGTAGCAAAAATATTGGAATGACCAAATGTCTCGGTCATTTTCTGCTCTCGCTTAACAATATTTATCTCTCGTCGTGTCATTTCGTCGAATTTTCGGTGCAAAGTTACTAATTTTTTTGCAAATACAATGTAACTGCCCCCACATTTTTTATATAGTAAGGTAAAGGTGGGTCGATTTTGTTCCTATGACCGCCCGTCGTGGCGTTCGCTGAAAGAAGTTGCCAATAGAGCGAAAAATATAAAAGTATTTTTTGTATATTGCTCAGATTTTATTATCTTTGCAGGCAGTATGGGTAATTTCAGTTTTAAGCAGTTCACTATAGAGCAGGATTTGTGCGCTATGAAGGTCGGTACGGACGGCGTGCTGCTGGGGGCATGGGCCGCCGGCGGCGACCGCGTGCTGGACGTCGGTACGGGAACGGGCGTGATAGCCCTGATGATGGCACAGCGCTGTCCGGAGGCGTATGTGAATGCCATTGACGTGGATGAGGGAGCAGTGCGCCAGGCACGCGAGAATGTGGCCCGGGCCGGGCGCCGGGAGCGCGTTGAAGTCATGCGCGTTGCGGTGCAGGCACTTGCCCGTGATGTCGACTATCACGAAGTGTTTGACGCAGTGGTCAGCAATCCGCCGTTCTTCGTGGACTCACTGAAGGCGCCGGACGACCGGCGCAGTATGGCCCGCCATGCTGACACGCTGACCTATGCGGAGCTGATGGATGCGGCGTGGCACCTGCTGAACGACGAGGGCGTGCTGAGCGTGGTAGTCCCCTTCGACTACCGTCAGAAGATGGAGGACGAGGCTACGTTCCGCGGCTTCTTCCTGCGTCGTGTGTGTGCCGTCCGTACAAAGGCGGGAGAACCAGTCCGGCGCTATCTGCTGGCATTCCGCAAACGTCCCTGCCGCTGCCAGCGTTCTGAAATGACGATAGGCGACGAGACTTACCGGTTGCTGACGAAGGATTTTTATCTCTGAATAACTTATAGCTTATATCTATTTGTGGAAGCCGGTGCGGCAGAACTCGTCCCATTGGCCTTGATAGCCGTTGAAGACATTGATGTCGACGGGGCCAGTGATGCCATTCACGCGTCCGTCGGGAGTCAGCTGCCAGTAGACCAACTTGACGTCAGGCTTGTATTCGCCGTAGCGGGCTATCCAGACGTTGTAGCGCTGCTTGATGTCGGTAGCATGGGCCATGTGGCGGTTGACGAAACCCTGGTTGATGTAGAGAATGGGCTTCATGCCCGTGCGCTTCTCGACGTACTCCATGAAGATACGGATGCGCCGCAGCAACTCTTCCGTGCCGCCAATCTTGCGTATCTGGCCGTCGGTGGGCTCCACGTCCAGCACGGGCGGGAAGTCGTCAGGCCGGAACAGCGTGTGGTTGACAAAATAGGTAGCCTGGGCGAGGGCCGGTGTCTTGAGCGAGAAGAAGTGGTAGGCCCCCGTTCGTATGCCCTTAGCCTTTGCAGCGGCATAGTCTTTTAGGAAATAGCGGTTGCGCACAGTGGTACCCTCGGTAGACTTGATGTAGACAAAGGATACGGGGAAGGTCTGCCCTCCGGCATGGTGTTTGGAACCGAGGGATGTGATGCGCAGGTCGTTCCAGTTGATGGAATAGCGCTTGCGCCCCTTCTCGTGCTGGTGGCGTGAGATGTCTATTCCGTAGATGCGCTCGGTGGTGTACCTGAGCTTTTCGCCCAGGAAACGGTCTTTCTTCCAGATGCCTACACGCACCTGATGATGGGGGGATGATTCGAAGCCGAAGCCGTCGCGCTTGCCATAGAGCCATAAGCCTTCATAATGCGTACCGTCCACGCCATCGTAGATGCCTTGTCCGGAGGCTTGCAGCAGTCGGTTCAGCTGTCCGCGGTAGGTGCCCGTCGAGTCGACACGGATGCCTGTGACGGCGGTGTCGGCCTCCATGACGGCGCTGACGATGTGTCCGTCCTCGTCGTGCAGGATAGTCGGGCCTTGGGGAGTGCCTGTCAGGAAACGTCCAGCCTTCCAGTAGCCTCCGCTGATGACGACGGCAGGCAGCAGGCGGTCCTTGGCACGGATGTAGACCCGGGTGATAGTGGGGGTAGTTAGGTTAGTGGGACTATGGCTGGGCTTTTGCCGTTGGCGGGAAAGGAGGTTGTAATATTGTGCAATGAGGTTATAGCCTTCGTCTGTGACCTTATGGTTACGAAAATAGTAGCGCAGTTCCTCCAGTTGTGTTGAGTCAGCCCGTAGGGGACGGCTGACTCGAATCTCCACCTTGTCGGAGATGCGGGGCGGGGTGGATTTGTAGCTGGCAAGCGGGTTTATAGCTATTAACAGCACCAGTACTGCGATGTCTCGGAACTTGGCTATGGTCATCCTCGTCTTCATTCGGTCTCCTCCAGCCAGGCATCGATGAGTTGCCGGGCAATACTGAGTTTCTCGGGAATATGAGGCAGGTGGTCACGGTCGTACCAAGCTCCTTTGGAGAGCTCAGAGCGCTGCAAGTGAATCTTGCCATAGTCGTAGTCGGCAGTGAAGCCTACCATGAGACCGCAAGGGTAGGGCCACGGCTGGGAACCGAAGTAGCGCAGGTTGGTGATGTGGAGCCCGGTCTCCTCCATGACTTCGCGGTAGACCGCTTCTTCCAGTGTCTCGCCCGTCTCTACAAATCCGGCAACGAGTCCGTAGTGGTTGTCGCGGAAACTGTTGGCGTGAACGAGGAGAACTTCGTCCTTGTGTGAACCGTCAGCCGCAGGCGTGGGAGCCTTGCGGCGTATAAGGACGATGATGGCAATGGCCAGTGACGGCCACAGTTCCTTGCCGCAATGGTCGCACTTCTTAGAAATAGGTGTATCGAAATGCATCGGTCCGCCGCAGACACCACAGAACTTGGTGTTCTGGTCCCAGTAGAGCAACTCCTGACACTTGCCAGCCTTCAGGTAGTCGGCCTTGGAAAGTTTGTAGTACGATTGGCGCAGCGGGCACATCTCGTAGCGCTCGGAGCCTGTGATGGGACGGTCTATACGGTAGGCCTTGGCACCGTCAATGTCCATGATGGTTGTCCAGGGCTTGACGTCGGTCGGAGCCTCGGTGGGAATCCGGTAGTTGTCACCGTGATGCTCCAGAACAAGGTCCGACTGACAGAAAACGAAGTATTGAGTGGTCATAGGTGAAAGATTATTCTTTGAAGATTAGTTTGCGGTCACGCAAAATGGCAGGCTCTGCCCATTCGGTGGGGACGAAGCGCCAGTTGTGGTGGCTTTGTGGAGCGACGCTGCCCTCTTGGCGGATTTTCTCGGTGAGATAGTGTCGCTGGTCGCGCGGGCTCATATAGATGATGCGCGAGGGGAGGGAGTCCATGGGAATGCCGGCACCGCGTATCAGCAGTTCGCCGCCGCCGTTGCCGCGATAGCTGTTCATGGCTACGCGGTACCACTGGTCTTCCTCGAACGGACGCCCGTCGCTGAAGCGGAGAATGCGTACCTTCTGTCCGTCAGGCTTGGTGACGTCCACCTCGTAGTCGATGCCTGCTGCCGAGTCGAAGTTGAATGTCAGGTTCTTGAAGCCCATGCGCTGCTTGTCGTCCCAGGCCTGGTCGGTGAGTAGCATGATGTGGTCGTCGGGCGACTGCATGGTGTTGACCCACTGGTCGTAGGACATCTCCAGGTGCTGGCGTATTTCACGACCCGTCATTCGGAGCGTGTAAATCTGGTTCTCATAGTGGTAGAGTTTGAACATATCGCTCATGTATACGGTGCCTTTCCTGACCTCGGTGTCGAACTGCAGGGGGGCATTGAAGGACACGTCGGCACCGGTATGCTCCAGCTGCAGGTCGTGGATGTAGTCAACGAAAGCTGCAGAACCGAAAAAGGCATCGCGTGAACTCATGGACGTCAGGAAGGTGCCGATGGGTTGGTCGACAAATTGGCGGATGCTGTCAGTCTGAGGCTGGAAGTGCTTGATATAGTCTTCGTCAATAGCCTCGCCGGTGATGTCAACGATTTCGCCGTGTTTGCGGGTGACGGTCCAGCGGCCGTTGACCAGCGAACACTGAATGGTGGCTTGGGCAACCTTGACTGCGTTGCACGACGGGTCGAGGCAAAGCACGCCGTTGGGCAGGGTGCTGTTGCGCTCGGTATGGTCGTGGCCGAAGAAGATTGCGTCAAAGCCCTCTACTTGCTCTGCCACCTTCTTGGTAGCATCCTCGTCGTAATGCAGGGTGGAGATTCCACCGTCCCAGCCACTATGGAAGAGTCCTATGACGACATCCGCATTCTCTTTTTCGCGCAGCGTCTTGACCCACTTGCGGGCGCAACTGACCATGTTCTCGAAGCGCATACCTGACCACAGATTCTGGTGCAGCCAGTTAGGAATGGCCGGTGTCAGCATTCCCAAAACGGCAATGCGCACTCCGTTGCGTTCCAGCATGAGGTAGGGCTCTACATAGGGCTTGCCGCTCTTGGTATCAATGATGTTGGCTCCAAGGGTGGGGCAGTTGAGCTCGCGAATCCATTTGTCGTAGACGGCGTGACCAGTCTCAACGTCGTGGTTGCCAAACATCTCTGCGTCGTACTTGAGGTAGTTCATGACTTCTGCTGCAACGTTGGGTAAGTCGGTCTTGACGTAGTTGCTGTAGTAACAGGAGGGTTGTCCCTGCAGGATGTCTCCGTTGTCCAGAAGGATAAGGCGGTTGCCGAATTGCTGCCGCTGGCGCTTCAGGTAAGTGCTGACGCGGGCCATGGTGCCGTTCATGGGACGGCGCTCGATGAAATCGTATGGAAAGAAGGCTCCGTGTACGTCGCTGGTTTCTATGATGCGTAGCGTTACTGTCTTATTGGTCTTGGCAGCTGCCATAATGTTGAGGCTCAGAAGAGCCAGTGTGATGATGGTGAGTCGTTTCATACGTGCAAAGGTATAAAAAAAAATGCTACTAACAAAGCTTTGGTACACTTTTTGCTGTTTTTTAAGGTAGATAAAATAGAATAAAAACTCAGGAGGACTAAGAGTATGGCATTTATTGACTATTACAAGATTTTAGGCGTCGACAAGACGATAGCGCAGAAGGACGTCAAACGTGCGTACCTGAAGCGTGCCAAGCAGTTTCATCCGGATCTGCATCCTGATGACCCCAAGGCGAAAGCCAAGTTCCAGGCATTGCAGGAGGCCTACGATGTGATTGGCGACCCCGAAAAGCGTGCCAAGTATGACAAGTATGGTGAGCAATGGCAGCAAGCCGATGCTTATGAGCGTGCTACAGGCGGTGGCGCAGGTGGCTTCGGCGGTTTTGGCGGAGGGGGCTTTGAAGGTTTTGACTTCTCGCAGTTTACGGGTGGCGGAGGCTTTTCGTCGTTCTTCCAGGATTTGTTTGGGGGAATGGGTGCACGAGGGGGGCAGCGCGTCTACCAAGAGAAGCCTACAAACACACAGGCGACGGTGACCATTGACCTCTATACGGCTTTGCTTGGCGGAGATGTGATGGTGACGACGGGCACAGGTGAGCGCTTGCGCCTGAAGGTGAAGCCCGAAACCCAGCCCGGTACGAAGGCTCGTCTGCGCGGAAAGGGCAGGGGAGGTACGGACCTGATACTGACTTATCAGGTAAAGCTGCCTGCCAATCTGACGGATCGGCAAAAGGACTTGCTAAGGCAAATGCAGCAAGGTTAACTCCGGCTTTTCAGGAATTCCTCGGCTCGTTGCAAGTCTTCGGGGGTATCAATGCCTACGGTTTCAACGTCTGTCAGCCCCACGCGGATGCGATAACCGCTTTCCAGCCAACGCAACTGTTCCAGACTCTCTGCAATCTCGAGGGACGACTGGGGTAGTTGCGTTATTTCGTGTAATACCTCACGCCGATAAGCGTAGAGCCCCAGGTGCTTGAGGAATGGGAAATGTGACAACCATTCGTTATCTTGAGCACCTCTTATATAAGGTATGACAGAGCGGCTGAAGTAGAGGGCAAATCCCTGTTTGTCGGTGACGATTTTGGGAGAATTGGGGTTGTTGACTGCTTCTATGTTCTCAAAATGCTTTCCGAGCGTACCTATCTGAGTATCAGCATTGTCAAATAGTTGCATTAGAGTTTTTATTTGAGATGGTTGGACGAATGGTTCATCTCCTTGGATGTTGATGACGACATCCGCTTGAGTGCCTGTTTTCTCTGCGGCTTCCTCAATGCGGTCAGTACCGCTTTTGTGGTCGGCACGGGTCATCACCACGCGACCGCCAAACTTCTCGACAGCTTCACGAATGCGGCCGTCGTCGGTGGCTACCCATACCTCGTTGAGTACGGAGGTTGCCTGTTCGTAAACGTGCTGAATGACGGGCTTGTTGCCCAGCAGTGCCAGCGGTTTGCCTGGAAAACGTGTGGAGGCATAGCGGGCGGGAATGATAGCTGTGAAATTCATAATGTCTCTTAAAATTCTTAATCAGTTCGCAAAATTAGTGAATTTTTTCGAAAACCCAAGGCAGTCTTGATTTTTTTTAATACCTTTGTAAGGATTTTAAATTAGATTTGGTAATGAAGCGCTATATATTTATATTTCTGTTCACATGTCTATCGCTGGCAATGTCAGCACAAAAGATAACCTTGGGGTCGTATACTTTTAAGGATGGTGGCGTCTATCAAGGCGAAATGCAGTCAGGTAAGCCCTATGGCAAAGGAAAAACCATGTGGAAAGACGGCGATATGTACGAAGGTGACTATGTGAAAGGTAAGCGTCAGGGCTTTGGAACGTACACGTTTGCTGACGGAGAACGCTATGAGGGCGGCTGGCTTCAGGACCACCAACACGGGCAAGGCACCTACTATTATTCCAACAACAACAAGTATTCAGGCCTGTGGTATCGTGATGATCGTGAGGGACACGGCGTGATGGACTATTTCAACGGTGACCGTTACGACGGTTTGTGGAAGGCAGATCTGCGTCATGGTAAGGGACGCTATACTTTCAAGGGCGGTGCTTACTACGATGGAGAATGGAAGGGGGACAAGAAGAACGGTCACGGCCGTTTTGACTGGGGCGACGGCTCGTCCTATGATGGTCAGTGGCTGGATGACCACCAGAGTGGCAAAGGCACCTATCGCTATGCCAATGGCGACAACTATGTGGGACAGTTCCAGAACGACCTACAACACGGTAAGGGCATCTACAAGTTTCAGAACGGTGATGTCTACGAAGGAGACTACGTGAAGGGCCAGCGTACGGGACAAGGCGTTTTCCGCTATGCCAACGGCGATAAGTATACAGGTCAGTTCCAAAATGGAGACAAGTCCGGACAAGGTATCCTGACGTGGAAGAACGGCGACGTCTATCAGGGCGAGTGGAAACAGGACCTGCCCAATGGGCGTGGTAAGCTGACCCGCAAGAACGGTGACGTCTTTGAAGGACAGTTCATGAACGGAAAGATACATGGCGAGGGTATCGCTCGCTATGCTGACGGCTCTAAGTTCAAGGGCCATTTCAATAAAGGTAAGCGCAATGGACCGGCGATAGAAGAGGATAAGCAGGGCAAACGTTTCGAAGGCAACTATGTGGATGACCGTCGGGATGGGAACTTCATTGAGAAGGACCGCAACGGCAATGTTACCGCCCAGGGAACCTATATTCGCGGTCAGCGCAGAGAGAATAGAAAATGAAATTTGAATTAATGTTTAACTACTTAAAACCATACAAATTATGATTATTGACAAACTTGAGAACTTGAAAAACTATGCATCGGTGAACCCATTGTTCCCCAAAGTAGTGGAATTCCTTCAGCAGAATGACCTCAACGCGCTGGAGACAGGCAAGCACGAGATTGTTGGCAAAGACCTCTTTGTTAACATCCAGATGGCTAAGGGCCGTACGCCGGCAGAGGCCACTATTGAAACGCATAACAATATGATTGACATCCAGATACCTCTTTCTGATGCAGAGACCTTTGGCTACACTCAGCGTGACGCCCTGCCTGAGGCAGAGTACAATGCCGAGAAGGATATTACCAAGATTCCTAATCTGGCTGCTGACAGCTATATTACTTGCCAGCCAGGCATGATGGCCATTTTCTTCCCTCAGGACGGTCATGCTCCCTGCATTGCCGGTGTACCTGAAATCAAGAAAGCAATCTTTAAAGTAAAAGCATAGACGACTATGGCAACGACAAAGAAAACAACGACATCAACAGCCAAGGCAGCTGCTCCTGTAAAGAAGACAACGGCCAAGAAGGCTACTGCCCAAAAGACCGTTTCCAAGAAGGCAGCAAAGAAAGTGGAAGAACCTCAGCATATAGGTTTGGTTCGCAATGACTCGTGGCTGGAGCCCTTTGAGGGTGCCATCCGTGGCCGTCATGATCATGCCTTGTGGAAGATAGGACAGCTGACCCGCAACGGCAAGCAGACCCTGTCGCAGTTTGCCTCGGGCCATCTTTATTTCGGACTGCATAAGCTGGCAAAGGGATGGGTATTCCGTGAGTGGGCTCCCAATGCGACGGATATCTACCTGATTGGTGACTTCAACAACTGGCAGGAGACGGAGAAATACCGCTGCAAGCGCATTGAAGGAACAGGCAACTGGGAACTGAAACTCTCGGAAAAAGCCCTGAAGCACGGACAATTGTACAAGATGAAGGTACACTGGAACGGTGGCGAGGGTGAGCGTATTCCCGCTTGGTGCCGTCGTGTGGTACAAGATGACCAAACGAAGATTTTCTCTGCCCAGGTATGGAACCCGGAGAAACCTTATGTATGGAAGAAAAAGACCTTCAAGCCCAATAAGTCTCCTCTGTTGATTTACGAGTGCCACGTGGGTATGAGTCAGGATGCCGAGAAGGTGGGTACCTATAAGGAGTTTACCGAGAATGTGCTGCCTCGTGTCAAGAAGGACGGATACAATGCCATTCAGGTGATGGCCATTCAGGAGCATCCTTATTACGGTAGCTTCGGTTATCACGTTTCGTCGTTCTTTGCTCCTTCGAGCCGTTTCGGTACTCCTGAGGAGCTGAAGGAGATGATTGATACGGCCCACAAGCTGGGTATTGCGGTTATTATGGATATTGTACACTCGCACGCGGTAAAGAACGAGGTGGAAGGCTTGGGCAATCTTGCCGGTGACCCCAACCAGTTCTTCTATGCCGGTGACCGCCACGAGCATCCCGCATGGGATTCGCTGTGCTTTGACTATGGCAAAGACGACGTGCTGCACTTCTTGCTCTCTAACTGCAAATACTGGCTGGAAGAGTTCAAGTTTGACGGCTTCCGCTTCGACGGTGTGACCTCTATGCTCTACTACTCGCACGGCTTGGGCGAGGCTTTCGGAGGCTATGGTGACTACTTCAACGGTCACGAGGACGACAATGCCATCTGCTACCTGACGCTGGCCAACTGTCTGATTCACGAGGTGAATCCTCAGGCCATCACCATTGCTGAGGAAGTGAGTGGTATGCCCGGCTTGGCTGCCAAGTTCGAGGATGGCGGCTACGGCTTTGACTACCGCATGGCCATGAACATACCCGACTACTGGATTAAAACTATTAAAGAGGTACGTGACGAGGATATCAATGTCTGCTCCATCTTCTGGGAGGTCAAGAATCGTCGTCCTGACGAAAAGACTATCTCGTACTGCGAGAGTCACGACCAGGCACTGGTGGGCGACAAGACCATCATCTTCCGCCTGATTGACGCTGATATGTACTGGCACTTTGCCAAGAAGGATGTCAACGACTTGGCTCAGCGCGGCATTGCCCTGCACAAGATGATACGCCTGGTGACGGCAGGTGCCATCAATGGCGGCTACCTGAACTTCATGGGTAACGAGTTCGGACATCCTGAGTGGATAGACTTCCCACGCGAGGGTAACGGCTGGTCCTACAAGTATGCCCGCCGTCAGTGGAACCTTGTTGATAATAAAGATTTGTGCTACCACTGGCTGGGCGACTTTGATCGGAAAATGCTGGAGGTCATTAAGTCGCAGAAGAACTTCCAGGCAACGCCGGTAACTGAAATCTGGCACGACGACGGTGATCAGGTGTTGTGCTATATGCGTGGTGACCTTGTCTTCGTATTCAACTTCTCACCGACGCGCAGCTATACCGACTACGGTTTCCTGGTGCCTACGGGCAGTTACGAGGTGGTG
This sequence comes from uncultured Prevotella sp., assembly GCA_946628315.1. Taxonomy (GTDB): domain Bacteria; phylum Bacteroidota; class Bacteroidia; order Bacteroidales; family Bacteroidaceae; genus Prevotella. Next base: position 19,633 of record CAMOWH010000015.1, on the reverse strand, counting down.
CTCAATACGGATGCTAAGGAGTTTGGCGGCAATGGATTCGCTGACGACAGCGTTACCCACGTCACCAATTTCGACCCGCTGTATGTGAAGGATCATAAGGAGTGGCTGAAACTCTACATCCCTGCCCGCTCGGCAGTCGTGTTGAAAAAAGTATAATCCGATGGGAACGGGACGACGACAACGTCCCGTTCTCTTTTTTTGGCAAATTGTGATGCAAAACTGCATTTTTTTAGGAAAAATGGTGTGTGTTTACAATTAATTTTATTACTTTTGCACACAATAAGTAAGAATTCTTAAATATTTTATGGTACGTAATATCTTCAAAGGGCTGGGAATAGCATTGGTGACCCCCTTCACGGAAGACGGAGCAGTGGACTATAAGTCGCTGATTCGTTTGGTGGAATATCAGTTGGATAACGGGGCGGATTTTTTGTGTATTCTGGCCACAACAGGTGAAACTCCTACGCTGACTGCCGAGGAAAAGCAGAAAATCAAGGAAACGATAGTGAGTCTTGTGCATGGGCGTGTGCCCATTCTGATGGGCTGTGGTGGTAACAACACGGCAGCTATCATCGAGGAACTGCAAACTCGTGACTTTCAGGGAATCGATGGCATACTGAGCGTATGTCCGTATTACAACAAGCCCTCGCAGGAGGGTCTCTATCAGCACTTCAAGGCCATAGCAAATGCTACCAGGTTGCCCGTCGTGTTATACAATGTGCCTGGCCGTACGGGTGTTAATATGACTGCGGCGACTACGGTTCGCCTGGCTCGTGACTGCGAGAACATTGTAGCCATCAAGGAGGCATCCGGCAATCTGGAGCAGGTGGACGAGATTATCAAGAACAAGCCAGCCTCGTTCGACGTGATATCCGGTGACGACTCGCTGACGTTCCCCATGATCAGTTGTGGCGCCGTGGGTGTCATCAGTGTCATCGGCAATGCCCTGCCCAAGGAGTTCTCGAAGATGATTCGCTTGCAGATGAAGGGTGAGTACGATCCTGCCCGCAAGATTCACCACCGCTTCATTGACCTCTTCTCGCTGCTCTTTGTTGATGGAAATCCTGCTGGCGTGAAGGCCATGCTGCACGAGATGGGCTATATTGACAACGTGCTTCGCCTGCCTCTGGTTCCCACCCGCATCTCAACGCTGCAGCGTATGAGTGAAATCATGAAGGAACTCAAGATTTAGTTGAAAGTTATGGACGAGCCAAGAGTCATACACGAGATTACCCCGTTGATGGGAAAAGACGCCCTCTACATTGCTGACCGCAGAAAGAAGGAATTTACCTATCCCATCCACAACCATGAGGTATTCGAGTTGAACTACGTGGAGCACGCTCCTGGAGTTCGGCGTATCGTGGGTGACTCGAACGAGGTGATAGGGGAGTACGACTTGGTGCTCATTACCTCGCCCGACATGGAGCACGTCTGGGAGCAGAATGTGTGTACCAGCGAGGACATCCGCGAGGTCACCATTCAGTTCTATTTGGATATGGGCGAGGACAGTATGCTTTCGCGCAACCCCTTCTTCTCCATGCGCAAAATGCTGCAGGAGGCACGCAAGGGCCTGTCGTTCCCCATGGAGGACATCATGCGCGTCTATCATCTCATTGATACGCTCAGCTCCATCAAGGACGGCTTCGACGCCGTCATGCAGTTCATGACCATACTCCACGAGTTGTCCAAGAGCACCCACTACCGTCCGCTGGCAACGTCGAGCTATGCGAAGGTAGAGGTGGAGAGTGACTCACGGCGTGTGCTGAAGGTGAAGAACTACATTGCCAAGAACTACATGGAAGAGATACGGCTGACCACGCTGGCCGAGATAGCCGGCATGAGCCCCTCGGCGTTCAGTCGTTTCTTCAAGCTCCACACTGGGCGTAACCTGTCAGAGTATATCATTGAGCAGCGTCTTGGATATGCCAGCCGCCTGCTGGTGGATACCTCGAAGGGTATTGCTGAAATCAGCTATCAGAGCGGTTTCAACAACCTGAGCAACTTCAACCGCATCTTCAAGAAACGCAAAGGGTGTTCACCTTCAGAGTTCCGCGAAAACTACCATAAAACCCGTATTATCGTATAAGTTGTATAGGTTACCTAAAATAAATAATACTAAAAGCTAAAATCATACGTCTTTATGCAGAAAAAACTAATCATCAAGAACCAAGTCGGTGAACTGGAACGAGTCAACCAGTTCATCGAAGAAATCAGTGAGGAGCTGGGGCTCGGCATGGAGCTTCAGATGAACCTTAACCTGGTGATGGAGGAGATGGTGTCAAACGTCATTTTCTACGCTTATCCTGAAGGTAAGGCGGCTGACATCGAACTGACGGCAGAAAGCAACGGTAAGGAGCTGACCTTCGTGTTGAGCGACCAGGGTAAGGAATTTGACCCGACGGCCAAGGAGGATGCTGACCCCGACGTGAGTCCTGTGGAACGCGAAATAGGAGGCATGGGCATCTTCATCGTCAAGAACATTATGAACCAAGTGACCTACCAGCGTTTGGAGGGCAAGAACCTGCTCACTATGAAGAAAGTAATTTGACTCACATTCATAAAAGGATATACAAAAACAACCAAAAAATCATAACATTATGACACAGATTATCAAAGAAGGTGGCAAGACCATCATTAAGACCGGCGAACGTATCGACACGATGAATGCACCCCAGTTCGAGCAAGATATCCAGCCCGCTCTGGCTGACGGAGGTGTCGACCTTGAAATGGATTGCTCAGACCTCAACTACATGGCTTCTTCAGGTCTGCGCATTATTCAGAAAACCATGCGTACCGTTATGCAGCAGAAGGGGCAGTTCAAACTGACTAATGTAAGCCCTGAAATCTATAAAGTGCTGGCAATGACAGGCTTTACGAAATTCATGAAAGTAGAGAAGAAAGCAGAGTAATAAAATAACAAGGAACGGTTATGACATACGTAGTAATTGTTTTAGTCCTCATCGTGCTTCTGCTGGGCTATATGCTCTATTCGCAGAGCCAGGCAGGCAAGAAGCAGGCCGAAGAGCAACAGCAGTTGCTGGCAGACTATCAGCGCCGTGTGGACGAGCAGCAAAAACTGCTTAGTGATTATCGTGCGCTTGAGAAAAACTTTGACAATGTAGGCGAAGGCTACGAGCAGGCCCTCCTGGCCTTTGACAAGATGAACGAGGATCAGGAGAAGGCCCAGAAGGCCAACGAGGCGCTTCAGAAAACCGTAGCCTCGCTACAGGAAGCCAACACCCGTATGCAGGAGAGCATTCAGAAGAATGCAGAGGTGATGACCCAAGTGGTCAGCGACCTGCAGGCTCTGGCTAAGGCTCAGGGCGACAGCAAACTGGCGGTCCTCGTAGGCAAGGTGACCGACCTTGACGACGTGCAGGACAACATGCCTCCCCTTGAGCATACGGATAACGTGATGGTGACTCAGATTGCCGACGAGGCAGTAGCCCTCACGGGAGCCGACAAGGCACAGTACGTCAGGTTCGAACAGGTGGTAGACCCCTCTGCCGCTGTCACCATGCTGCTCACCTGTCAGCCCAAGGCCGTCCGTGCACTGACTCATCTGCTGGACAACGCCCTGAAGTTCACCACCGACGGCACCATTACGCTGAATGTCAATGTCGACATGGACAAGATGCAGGCCGTCTATACCGTAGAAGACACAGGTGCAGGTATCGATGCCGCCGAGGCTGAGCACATTTTTGAGCCCTATGTCAAGCTCAACCAGTACTTCGACGGTCAGGGCATCGGTCTTACCGTGGCCCGTAACATAGCCCGCCGTCTGGGGGGTGATGTGGTGCTCGACACTACCAAGGAGGCACCAGGCTCGCGCTTCGTGCTCTCGTTGCCTATTTAATAGGATTGTCGTTAACTCGCGCGCTTTCAAATTACCGTGCAGATACAGGCTCCCATGAAGTCCTGTGTCTGCCGTTTTCTTTTTGCATTCGCCACAATGCCACAATGCCACTTTGCCACATTAAGGAATTTCGAGAAGCACGTACACCCCTTATAAGAATATATAATAATTATAATTATTATATATTTATAATACACCTACCTTGCCATCCTTGCCCACTTGCCACCTCCTTAAGGTTGCGGGGGAGCAAGCTCAAGGGCGAACTCCCTTAATGTGGCAATGTGGCAAAGTGGCAATGTGGCGAATCCACCAAACAGCACATTTGGCAAGGCGAAACAATACGTTCGCGAGGCGGAAATGTATCGTTTTCGGGTTTTAACAGATTTTTACACACCAGCCACGTCGAATTTTGGATTCGCCCGAAAAGTGTAGTACCTTTGCATTGGATATACAAAAAGGAGGCTTCCAGCGGGAAAGCCTCCTGTAAAAAGCAGCAGAGCAGATATACTACTTGTGGTCTACGGCAGCCTGCTCGACAGGCAGACAGCGCTTGTAGTTCTCTATGTACTTCTCAAAACCTTCGACATCAGCAGCTGTAGGAGCTATAGAGGTACCGCTGTTGCCAGCGAAGACCTCCTGATCGAGATAGTCCTCGAGCGACAATCCTTTCGGATTGCGAGTTTGGTAGCCAGCCAGCAGGGCAATACCCCATGCTCCTCCTTCGCCTGCCGTCTCCATGACCGAGATGGGCGTGTTGAGTGCTGCTGCAAGCATACGCTGACCTACTACGGGTGTCTTGAAGTAGCCGCCATGACCCGTCAGTCGGTCTACCTTGATCTTCTCCTCCTTGAGCAGTATGTCGTTGCCGATTTTCAGCACACCGATGGCACCATAGAGATGGGCACGCATGAAGTTTGCCAGGTTGAACTTGTCGTTGGCTGAACGGATGAACATGGGACGGCCCTCGGCAAGACCTGTGACAGGCTCGCCACTGACGTAGTTGTAGGCCATCAGGCCGCCGCAATCGGTGTCACCCTCCAGAGCCTTGTTGAACAGCGAACCGTAGAGCTGGTTCATGTCTACCTTGACACCCAGCAGCTGCTGGTACTCCTTGAAGAGTCCCACCCAGGCATTGATGTCGGAGGTACAGTTGTTGCAGTGTACCATAGCGACCAATGAACCATCAGGGGTGGTGACCATGTCAATCATCTCGTAGGGCTTGGAGAGGGGTTTCTCGAGCACAATCATCGAGAATGATGAGGTGCCGGCAGAAACGTTACCCGTGCGCTGACGAACGGCATTGGTGGCTACCATGCCCGTTCCGGCATCGCCTTCTGGAGGGCAGAGGGGACAGCCAGGCTTCAGAGTGCCTGTGGGGTCGAGACACTTAGCTCCTTCGGCAGTCAGCGTACCGGCATCCTGACCAGCCACGAGGACTCGGGGCAGAATGTCCAGCAGGTGCCACGGATAGCCCTTGGGGGCTACCAGCTGGTCGAACTTCTTTACCATCTCAGCGTCGTAGGTCTTAGTTGCAGGGTCTATGGGAATCATACCCGAGGCGTCGCCCACACCAAGCACAAACTGACCTGTCAGCTGCCAGTGAATATAGCCAGCAAGGGTTGTCAGGAACTTAATGTCTTTAACGTGGTCTGCATCTTCGAGAATACATTGGTATAGGTGTGAGATGCTCCAGCGCAGGGGAATGTTGTAGTTGAAGAGCTTGGAGAGTTCGGCGGCAGCCTTGCCTGTATTGGTGTTGCGCCAGGTACGGAAGGGTACCAGAATCTCCTGTTTGTCGTTGAAGGCCATATAGCCATGCATCATGGCTGAGAAACCAATGGCGGCCAGACTGATAATGTCACAGTCGTACTGATTCTTCACTGCCTTGCGGAGTTCAGCATAACAGGTCTGAAGCCCATGCCATATCTCATCAATGCCATATGTCCAGAGTCCGTCTACAAGTTGATTTTCCCATTCATAGTCGCCTTGGGCTATGGGTTTGTTGTGGTTGTCGATAAGGACGGCCTTGATGCGGGTAGAACCAAATTCGATGCCGAGAATGGCATTACCCGATTCAATAATTTGTTTTGCTGCTTTCAGATCCATAGATTAACGTAAAGCTTTGTTCAACATATAATATACTTCATTGTTGCGGAGATCCTGCTTGAGTTGTGGGATGGTAGTGTCCTTGTTAATGCGGACATGCTCCAGACCCAGCATCTCGGCAAAGTCTTCCCAGTACTCCTCGGTGATGTCGTAGGAGAAGGCGCTGTGGTGAGTTCCACCAGCAAGTATCCATGCTCCGGCACCAATCTCGAAGGTGGGCTGGGGGACCCAGAGGGCACTGGCTACAGGCAGGTTTGGCATGGGCTTGGGCTCGATGCACTCAACCTCCTGCGAGATGAGACGGAAGCGGTTGCCAAGGTCTACAACGGTAGCCTTGATACCACGACCTACCTTAGAGGTGAACACGAGGCGGGCTGTCTGCTGCTTGCGGATGCCGATACCGAGGAAGTGAACTTCCAGCTTGGGCTTGTCAACAGCGATGAGCGGGCAAACCTCGAGCATATGGCTCTGCAGGCAAGACGAGCGGTTACCGGCAAAGTTGAGCGTGTAGTCCTCGAGGAACGAGCAACCGGTAGGCATTCCCTGCTGGATGACCCACAGGGTACGATAGAGGCAGGCTGTCTTCCAGTCACCCTCAGCTCCGAAACCGATACCTTCAGCCATGAGGCGCTGTGAGGCCAGGCCGGGAATCTGGTCAAAACCTGCAAAGTTAGGATCGTTGATATCGGCATCACCGAGGTCATCAAAATTGGTAGTGAAAGCAGTAGCACCATTGTCCTTCAGCACTCGGCGCAGGGTAATCTCGGCACGAGCTGCATTGCGGACCTTCTGCCAGTAGACTTCTTCGCCTGACTCGTCAATCTTGATGGTGTACTCTTTCTTATAGACCTCTACCAGTTCGTCGACTTCTGCGTCGGTGACCTTCTTCCAGTATTCCATCATAGAACTGACAGGATAGTAGTCAACATGGTAGCCCAGACGCTGTTCGAACTCTACGCGGTCACCATCGGTGACTGCAACGTTGTTCATGTTCATACCGAACATCAGACAGCGTACCTTGCGAGCATCTGCCACACCAGCAGCCACACGTGCCCATACGGCAATCTTCTGCTGGGCAGCCTCGGACTTCCAATAGCCGCAAACCACCTTGCGGGCTATGCGCATACGGGTGCAGATGTGACCGAACTCAATGTCACCGTGTGCCGACTGGTTGAGGTTCATGAAGTCCATATCCATGGTGTCCCAAGGTATCTCGGCATTATATTGTGTATGGAAGTGGAGAAGGGGCTTTTGCAGGGCCTGCAGACCCTTGATCCACATCTTGGCTGGCGAGAAAGTGTGCATCCAGGTGATGATACCGATACACTTGGCTTCGTTGTTGGAGGCTTTCATGACAGCCTCTACCTCGTCCGATGAGTTGACAGTACCCTTGTAAACAACCTTAACGGGGATAATGCCTGAGGCATTGAGGCCATCAACCATCTCCTGTGAGTGTCCGTCGACAATCTTCACAGTCTCACCTCCGTAGAGCAACTGCGCTCCAGTTACCCACCAAATTTCCAAATTGTCAAATGCTTTTGTCATAAGATATTAAATGTCTGTAGTTAGTTAATGATTTACTTTTTCTTCTGCCCATAATAGGCATTGGGGCCGTGCTTGCGTGAGAAATGTTTCTCGACGAGCAGCGGATTCATTGTGGTGTCAGGGTTGACACAGAACGAGACGAAGGCCATCTTGGCAACCTGCTCAGTGACGACGGCATGATAGACAGCCTGATCGGCATCCTTACCCCAGGCGAAGGGACCGTGATTCTTGACCAACACTGCAGGTGTGTGCACGGGGTTGATGTTGCCCTTCTTGAAGCGGTCAACAATGACGACACCCGTATTCTTTTCGTACTCAGGCATCTGGTCCTCTGTCATTGCCTCAGTGCAGGGAATGCAGTCGTGGAAATAGTCGGCATGGGTGGTACCAATGTTGGGAATGTCCTTACCAGCCTGAGCCCATGCGGTGGCATAGGTAGAGTGGGTGTGTACGATACCTCCCAGCTCAGGGAAGGCCTTATAGAGTACAAGGTGGGTTGGGGTGTCGCTGGAGGGATTGAGGTCACCTTCGACGACTTTTCCGCTTTCAAGGTCAACGACAACCATGTCTTCGGGTTTCATGACGTCGTACTCAACTCCGGAGGGTTTGATGACTACGAGACCCTTCTCGCGGTCAATAGCCGACACGTTGCCCCAGGTAAAAATAACGAGGTTATGTTTTACAAGGTCAAGATTGGCCTTGAACACTTTCTGTTTCAGTTCTTCTAACATAATGATATGAATATTAGTTAATTAAAGTTTAAAATTAGAGTCTTCGTTGAAGGCTTGCTTGTTAAATCGGTAGAGACTGGCACCGCGACGGGAACTTTGCTTGTCTATCAGCTCCGTCTTCTCGATGTAGTTCATCTCCTTGACGCGCTTGCGGAAGTTACGCTTGTCTATTTCCTCACCGTTCACTGCCTCGTAAAGGCGTTGCAACTGAGTGAGTGTGAATAAGTCGGGAAGCAATTCGAAACCAACAGGGTTGGTCTTCATCTTCTGCTTCATCAGCTCGCGGGCCTGACGTACCATCTCATTGTGGTCAGAGTAGAGGTGGGGAATATTCTCAATGTCCACCCATTCTACACCATGTTCCTGCATGAGCTTGGCAGGATAGTCATTGACGTTGATGAGTGCGTAGTAGGCTACTGAGACAACGCGTTCGCCAGGGTCGCGGTCGATATTTCCGAAAGCACCCACCTGACGCATATATACCTTGCGCAGTCCTGTCAGTTCGAACAGGGTGCGGTTAGCTGCAGCATCCAGACTCTCGTCGCTGCGGACGAAGCCTCCGTAGAGGCTCCATTCGCCGCGACCTGGGTCCATATTTCGCTTGCCAATCAGTATCTTTAGCTTGTTTTCCTCGAAGCCGAAGATGATACAGTCTACCGACAGAAATACTTTCTGAAATTCAGTATAGAACGTTGTCATTGCTCTTTTGATACCAGAAGGCTTGTAATGTTCTTACCAAAGTGCTATATAGAGGATTGCAAGAATCAGAATGACACCGTAGGCACCAATCTTGAAAGCACTGTCTGTGCGGAATAGCTTCAGGTCTATGTCTACAGCCTTCGGATCCTGTACCTTGTCCTTGGCATTAGAGCGCAGGTAAATACTCAGTGCAAAGAACATACTGGCTAAGAAAAACATAGCCTCAAATCCGTAAGCGCGCAGATCGGCCTTCATCATACCCCAGATACCTATTACCAGTGCAATGAAGGTGAGGTAGAACATACGGTCAGACCACTTCAACTGCTTCTTGACGGCCCAGAGCTCCTGAGTCTTGGCGGGGATGGTATTCTTTGACAAGAATGACAGTCCGAAGAACAGGATGCAGAGACATACGAAGACATAGCCCATGCGAAGTAGGAACGGGGTGTCTGGCATTATGAACTTGAACAGGATAGAGAATACGAAGGTACCGATGGCTGTCACTACAGCGGCTACGCCGGATGCGCGTTTCCACAGCAGTCCAAGACCAAAAATGACGACTACACCAGGATAGACGAAACCAGAGTACTCCTGAATAACCTGGAAGGCCTGATCGGCACCGCCCATAATGGGATAGACGGCGATGAGTGCCAGGATAAGAGCGCAGACAGACGTCATACGACCGATGTTCACAAGCCTCTTCTCAGAGGCGTTCTTGTTGAAGAACTGCTTGTAGATATCCATCGTGAAGATGGTAGAGGTAGAGTTGAACATCGAGGCGAGCGACGAGATGACGGCAGCGGCAAGGGCTGCAAACGACAGACCTTTCACCACGACGGGAGTGAAGTTACGGATTAGGAAGGGGTAGGCATCATCGGAGCGTGTAATCTCGCCAGCCAGCGTTGCATACAGGTCGGGCTTTTGAGTCATAATATAGAAAGCGCAGACACCAGGGATACATACGATGAACGGAATCAAAATCTTCAGGAAAGCAGCGAAAATCATACCCTTCTTGGCTTCTGCCAGCGACTTGGCAGCCAAACCCTTCTGGATGATGTACTGGTTGAAGCCCCAGTAGCCTAAGTTAGTCAGCCACAATGCACCGACGATGACTACGATGCCGGGAATGTCAAAATAGGGGTCGGAGCCCACGGGGTTGCCCTGAGCGTCGAGGATGGCTTGACCGGTGGTGTTCATGATACCGTCAATGTCGGGATACAATGCTTCGTTGCGCGTCACTATCAGGTTGAAGTGTTTATCGCCATCTATATTGCCCAGTTCCGTCATAATCTTGCCTAAGGCAGAGAATGCGTTGTCGGCATTGACATAGGGAGCGATGACATCCAAGGCTGCATAGGCCGTAATCAGACCACCGCCGACAAGGAATGTTACTTGCATTACGTCTGTCCAGGCCACAGAAGCCAGACCGCCATAGATAGAATAGAGGCCGGCAATGACAAAGAGTCCGAAGATAATCCAAAGCAGCGTCATGTCAACGTTCATGCCGAGGAAGACACCGGCTACTGCGGGCAAGCCGAGAATCTGCTTGATAGCCAGAGCGCCTAACCAGGCTACGGAAGTAAGGTTGATGAAGACATAGAGGAAAAGCCAGAAGATGGAGAAGGCCAGACCTACGCCCCAGTTATAGCGTTCGCGCAGGAACTGAGGAATAGTGAAAATCTTCTTCTCAATCATCACTGGCAACAGGAACTTTGCCACAACTATCAGCGTAGCGGCAGCCATCAGTTCATAAGCGGCCATGGCAATACCCGACTTGAAGGCTGAACCGGACATGCCGATGAACTGCTCTGCCGAGATGTTGGCAGCAATCAGTGATGCACCGACTGCCCACCAAGTCAGTGTGTTACCGGCCAGAAAGTAGTCGGCAGACGATTTTTCTTCACCTTTCTTGTTTCGCGACAGGAAAATACCCATGCTTACAAGAATAATAATGTACACGACAAAAACCAGATAGTCGGCTGTTGCAAACCCATTATTGCTTAGGGCTTCTGTAATAGTATTCATTGTACTTTGTAAAAATTTAAGTATTATTTTTTGTTATTGCTTATTTCGTGGAGAACTTGTAGGCAGCATGGCTGTAGTACTTCTCGCCAGGATTCAGAACGGGGCTTGCCCATTCAGGGTGATTGGGGGAGTCGGGATATTTCTGGCTCTCAAGGCATACAGAGACGTGCTTGGGATACTTCAGACCCAGTTTGCGGACGATGTCGGCATCTTTGCCCACACCTTGGAAATTGCCGCTATAAACCTGTACGCCCGGTTCGTTGGTGAACATCTCCATGAAGATACCCGTCTTGGGTGAATAGAGTGAGGCACATACTTGTGTGTCGTCGCCCTTACCATCCTTAAAGGTGTTCAGGCAGAAATTATGGTCATAGCCAGTGGCATTCTGAATCTGGTCATACTGTGACTGGATGCTGTCACCAATGGCATGAGCTGTGCGGAAATCAAAGGGAGTGCCTTCCACCTTGCGAATCTCTCCAGTAGGAATGTACTTGGCATCGGAAGCAGTGAACGAGTCGGCATTGACATACAGTACTTGGTCGTAGCCTGCTTGTGTGAAGTCGCCGGAGAGATTGTAGTAGTTGTGGTTGGTCTGGTTGATGATGGTTGGCTTGTCGGTTTCAGCTTCCCATACCATGTCCAGCGTGTTGTTTGCACATACCTTATATATAGTAGTGGCCTTTACTGTTCCAGGGAAGCCATTCTCTCCGTCTTGGGCAATGATGGTCAGGCGCAGAATAGAATCTCCTATCTGCTCGGCATCGTAAACCTGATTCATCCAACCTGTAGTGCCGCCACCGTGCAGGCAGTTCTCGTTATCGTTGACCTTCAGCTGGTAGATAGAATCATTCAGTTTGAATTGAGCGTTCTTGATGCGGTTGGCATAGCGGCCAACAGAAGAACCATAGTCTGACGGAGAGTTCAACGTGTCAGCATACTGGCGGATGTTGTCAAATCCCAAAACGACATCAGTAGGCTTGCCGTCCTTGTCGGGAACCACCAAGGAAACAATGCGGCCTCCATAGTTGGTGATGCACACCTCCATGCCATTCTGGTTCTTCAGCGTGTAGAGCTTGACGGGCTTTTCGTTGATCAGTGTATCAAACTGGGCTGGGTCGAGACCCGAAACCGTTAGTGCCTTCTGCTCGCCAGAGGCACATGCTGACAACAACAATGCTGCTGTCATGCCTGCAAAAGTTGCTTTTAAGTTTTTCATTTTTGAATAGTTTTAGTTATATCACAAATTTTGTTGTAAAATTACAATTATTTTCTGAAATGACAATGAAATATTTCAAAAAAAATAGCGCAAAGTGTTATTTTTACACTTTACGCCATGTTATTTAACCTTTCTTAGCGATTGAAAGGCATTGTTTGGTGCTGTTTTGCTTAGCAGAGTTTGCGCGCTCCGTCACCAATGACTACGTCATAAACTTTGGGTTCGTGACCATATTTCTCGTTGAAGCGTTTCTTGGCATCAGCAATGAACTGCTTGTACAAATCATTGCGGACGAGGTTGATGGTGCAGCCACCAAAGCCACCGCCCATGATGCGTGAACCCGTGACGCCGTTGTCCTTGGCAATCTGATTGAGGAAGTCCAGTTCCTCGCAACTGACCTCATAGTCTTTGGACAGGCCTTCGTGGGTCTGGTACATCAGTTCACCGACCTTCTCGTAATCGCCGTCGTTCAGAGCGTCGCAGACTGCCAATACACGGTCCTTCTCGCCCAAGACAAACTTGGCACGCCTGTAGTCCTCTTCACCGACTTCAGCGCGAACCTCGTCCAACTGCTCCCAAGTGCAGTCGCGCAGGGTCTCGAACTTACTCTCCGGATGCTTGGCCTGAATGTGCTTGACCACATTCTCGCAAGAGTTGCGACGATCGTTGTAAGGTGAACCGGACAACTGGTGTTTGACTGCTGAGTCGAGCAGTACCAGACGATAGCCATCGGGCTTGAAGGGAAAGTACTCAAACTCACGCGAACGGCAATCCAAACGCATCAGACAGCCAGCCTTTCCGAAAACAGAAGCAAACTGGTCCATAATGCCACAGTTGACACCACAGTAGTTGTGCTCGGTAGCTTGCCCAGCCAATACCATATCCCACTGAGAAACCTTGTTGTCACCGAAGATGTCGTTTAGTCCGCAGGCGAAGCAACTTTCCATAGCAGCGCTGGAAGACATACCGGCTCCTAAGGGAACATCACCAGCAAAGGCAATGTTGAAACCTTTAACAGGAACGTTCAACTTTCTCATTTCCAAGGCTATACCATAGATATAGCGAGCCCAGGATGCTTTAGGACCATTAGGGTCGGAAAGCTTGAAGTCTACGCGATCCTTGAGGTCAATGGCATAAGCCATCACGGTATCCTCGGTACCATTGGCACGCATCTCTGCCACCACACCTTTGTCAACAGCTCCGGGAAATACGAAGCCACCATTATAGTCAGTGTGCTCACCAATCAGGTTAATACGGCCCGGAGAGGCATATACATTACCAGTCTTACCATCAAAGTGTTTGATGAAGCGGCTTCTTACAAATTCAATTTCCACCATAATGCCAATCGCCGAGTCTACTGTTCTACACCAAATTTATAGATAGTCTTCTGCTTGTACTGCTCACCGGGATTCAGCACCACTGATGGGAAGTAGGGACGGTTAGGCGTGTCGGGGAAGTGCTGGGCCTCCAGGCAGACTGCGCTGCGGCGTGGGAATGTGGCACCGCCAACACCTTTGTAGCCACAAGCATAGTTAGCTGTATAGAGCTGCATACCAGGCTCTGTGGTGTAGCACTCCAGCGTACGACCGCTCTTGGGTTCAGTGATACGGGCAGCAAAGCTCAGCTCACCCTCTTCTTTCTTGTTCAGCACATAGTTGTGGTCAAAGCCCTTACCAAACTTAATCTGCTCGTGGTCGGCATCAATGTCCTTGCCCAGAGCCTTGGGAGTGCGGAAGTCAAAGGGAGTGCCCTCCACCTTCAGAATCTCACCTGTAGGAATGGCAGTCTCATCAGTCGGCAGATAGAAGTCTGCGTTGATTTCGCAAATCTGGTCTTCGATGGTGGGAGTGGGATCAGCTGCACCTGCAAGACAGAAGAATGCGTGGTGTGTCAGGTTGACAATAGTCTTCTTGTTGGTGGTTGCCAGATATTCCATCACCAACTCATTCTGGTCAGTGAAGGTAAACTCTACTGTGACGTCCAGTTCGCCGGTATAGCCCTCTTCGCCATAGGAAGATACGCGATGAAGCGCCAGCGAGCGGGGACCCATCTGACGGGCATCCCATACTTTGCAGTTGAACCCTTTAGCACCACCATGCAAATGGTTGGGACCATCGTTCAGTGCCAACTGGTATTCCTTACCGTTCAGCGTAAACTGACCTTTGCAAATGCGGTTGCCCCAGCGTCCAATCAGTGTTGACAGATAGGGCTCCTCGCCGCTCATGAGCTGCTGGATGTTTGCATGGCCCTGAATGACGTTAGCCACTTTGCCATCTTTGTCTGGAACCATAATGGAAACGATAGCGCCTCCATAGTTTGAAATTGCTACTTCATAGCCTTTGCGGTTCTTCAAAATGTAAAGATCCGTCTTCTTACCATTGATAGTGGTCTGGAAATCCTTGCGATTCAGACCACACAGATTCGCGTTTTCCGATGTGTTAGCCATAATTCGTTATATTTTTAGTTATAAAATTCTAATTTGCAAAGTAACCGAAAAAAAACGAGAATGACGAAAGAAACGCTTAAAAAAACGTTTACGGAAGTGTTAAAAACACCTAAATGCAGGTTTTTAGGAAATCCCCCACCACGTATGACGACCCTCCGACAAATATAAAATCGTCCTCTCCAGCTGCATTGATTGCTGTGTTATACGCCTCACGCACAGAGGGATAACTATTCCCGGACAGTCCGTGTTGGATGGCTAATTGCTCAAGTGTCTTGTAATTGATGGCCCGTTTGTTGTTGACCTGTGTAAAATAGTAGACAGCGTGCTTGGGAAGCATATTGAACACCGTTTTAACGTCCTTGTCGCTGACCATACCGAAGACTATATGCATCTGATGGCAATTCACCGTGCTGAGTTGCTGGCTGATATACTGCCATCCACCTACATTGTGTCCTGTGTCGCAAACCACTTTGGGTGCGTTTTGTATTACCTGCCAGCGTCCCATGAGTCCAGTGTTGTTAGAGACATTCCTAAGTCCGTTTCTCAGTTCGAAGTAGTCTTTCTGGCCACGGTACAGATATCCTTGGAGGGTTAGTTGTTTGAGGGCAAATAGAACCGTATTGAAGTTCTTCTGCTGATAGATGCCGCCTAAGTCGCCATCCAGCTCGCCCAGGTGTGCTGTGGTATAGTGCATACCTCCGTCTGCCATTGGCAGGGCTTTGATGACCTCAGGCTGATCTTCGGCAAAAACGATGGGGGCATTCATCTCACGGGCTTTTGCTTCGAACACAGGGCGTGTCTCGTCATGAGTCTCTCCGATGACCACAGGGACTCCTTTCTTTATAATACCAGCCTTTTCGGCAGCAATCTTGGCCAGTGTGTCACCTAAGAACTGGGTATGGTCGAAACTGATATTGGTGATGACAGAGACGAGTGGGGTGATGATGTTGGTGCAATCCAGACGTCCGCCCAAGCCTACTTCTACGACGGCAATATCTACCTCCATGTCTCGGAAGTACTTAAAGGCCAAGGCTGTGGTGACTTCGAAGAACGAAGGGTGCAGGGGTTCAAAGAATGCCCGTTCCTTATCAACAAAGTCTACCACATAGTCTTCGCTGACAGGTGTTCCGTTGACGCGGATGCGTTCCCGGAAATCCACCAGGTGTGGCGAGGTATAGAGACCGATGCGATAGCCACACTCCTGTAGGATGGAGGCAATCGTGTGCGACACGCTGCCTTTGCCGTTGGTGCCAGCCACGTGAACAGTAGCATACGCCTGATGTGGATGTCCGAAATGCTCGTCCAGGGCCAGTGTGTTTGCCAGTCCTTCTTTATAACCAGACGCTCCCTGTTTTTCGAACATGGGCATCTGGTTATAAAGATATTCGCAGGTCTCGAGGTAGTTCATTAGCTAAAATAGTTCTTGAACTTCTGGAAGATACTCTTCTTCGTAGCAGCGTCGCCTTTGAAGTTGTCGCTCTGACGGAACTGCTCAATGGCAGCCTTCTCTTCTCGTGACAACTCTTTGGGTATGTAGACACTGACATTGACTACCAAGTCACCATTGCCTCTTCCGTAGCCTTGCACAGCGGGAAGTCCCTTACCTCTCAGTCTCAGGGTTTTACCCGGCTGAGTGCCGGGCTCCATCTTGACCTTCAGTTTGGTGCCTTCAATGGTGGGGATTTCGACATCACCGCCCAGGGCTGCTGTCGGGAAGTCTAACAGGAGGTTGTAGATGAGGTTGTTGTCATCACGGACAAAAGTGTCGTTTTCTTCCTCTTCTATGAACACCTGAATATCGCCATTGACGCCTTTGTGAGGGCCGGCATTTCCTTTTCCGGGAACATTGACTATCATGCCTTCGGCTACTCCGGCAGGTATCTTGATTTCCACCACTTCCTCACCTTTCTCTATTCCGGTGCCGTGACAGTGGGGACACTTGTTCTTAATAACGGTTCCTTCGCCGTCGCAGGTAGGACATACGCCCTGGGTCTGCATCATGCCGAAGATGCTCTGGGTGGTATGTGTGATGACACCGCTTCCGTGACAGGTAGGACACTGTTCGCTGGTGCTGCCTGGTGCTGCACCGCTGCCTTGACAGTGTGAGCAGGTGAGGTCTTTGCGCACCTTGAACTTTTTGGTGACCCCATGTGCTATCTCGTCCAGCGAGAGTCTTACCTTCAGTCGCAGATCACTGCCGCGGTGTACCTGAGGACCACGCTTGCCGCCGCCAAATCCCCCAAAGCCTGCATGGCCGCCAAAGATGTCGCCAAACATAGAGAAGATGTCGTCCATATTCATGGAAGTACCAAATCCTCCGAATCCACTACCGCCGCCAGGACCATTGAATCCGAAGGTGTCATACTGCTGGCGCTTCTCTGGGTCGTGCAGCACGTCGTAGGCTTCTGCGGCCTCCTTGAATTTCTCCTCAGCTTCTTTGTTCCCGGGGTTTCTGTCGGGGTGATATTTGATGGCAATAGTGCGATACGCCTTTTTGATTTGGTCTTCGGTAGCGTTCTTGTCTACACCAAGCACCTCATAGTAGTCACGTTTTTGTGCCATTGACTTTTTACCTTAATTTATTTATTACTTTTTTACCTTTTTACTTTTATCATTGTCCTACTGCCACTTTGGCATGTCTAATGACTTTGTCGTTCAGCTGATAGCCCGTTTGCAGACAGTCGATGACCTTGCCTTTTTTGTCGTCGCCCATGCCCGGAACCATAGCCACAGCCTCGTGCAGGTCGGTGTCGAAGTCGGCATTCTCGGTGTCAATCTTCTTCACACCCAGGCTCTCCAGGGCCTTCATGAACTTCTGGTATATCAGCTCCATGCCTTCGCGAAGCACGGCTGGGTCGTCAGTCTTCTCGCCGTTGTCAATGGCGCGTTCCATATCGTCAATGACGGGTAGGATAGCGCTTACAGCCTTCTCGCCACCGTTCAGTATCAGCTCGGCCTTCTCCTTCAGCGTACGCTTGCGATAGTTGTCAAATTCGGCAGTCTTATAGAGTATCTGAGTCTTCAGTTCTTCAATCTCTGCCTGAGCGGCCTCCAGCGGGTCTTTCTCTTCAGAGGTTTCTGACTGATCTGAATTTTCAGCGTTCTCAGTGCTTTCGTCACTTCCTGCACGCTCAGCACTCTCTGTGTGCTCACTGTTCTCGAGGTTTTCGCCCTCTTCCACGTTTATTTTCTCTTCTTCTTTCATAGCTTAATTGATTTTTGGGGTTATACAGCAAATAGTGTGCCAACTTTAGGCGTACATCTCGGCTTTCTTCTCCTTGATGGCTTCGTCATAGATATATTCATCATAGGTGGTCAGCTTGTCGATAGTGCCCTTGGGTGTCAGCTCGATGATGCGGTCGGCCACGGTATTGATGAACTCATGGTCGTGCGAGGCAAACAGGATGTTGCCCTTGAACGAGATGAGGTTGTTGTTGAAGGCCTGAATGCTTTCCAGGTCCAAGTGGTTGGTAGGTGTGTCCAGAATCAGGCAGTTGGCATTCTTCAGCTGCATACGGGCAATCATGCAACGCATCTTCTCACCACCCGAGAGCACGTTGACATGCTTCAGCACGTCCTCCTCCTTGAACAGCATACGTCCCAGGAACGACTTCATCATCACCTCGTTGCCGGTGCCATACTGCGAGAGCCAGTCCACGAGGTTCAGCTCCGACTGGAAGAACTCTGTATTGTCCAGTGGCAGGTAGGCTGTCGTGATGGTGACTCCCCACTTGTAGGTGCCTGCATCTGCCTGACGGTTGCCGTTGATAATCTCGAAGAGGGCCGTCATGGCCTTGGGGTTGTGCGACAGGAAGACGGTCTTCTGTCCCTTCTCGATAGTGAAGTTGACGTTGTCAAACAGCACTGTTCCGTCCGTATCGACAGCCTTTAGTCCTTCTACCTCCAGTATCTGGGTGCCAGGCTCACGCTCCATCGAGAAGATGATGCCCGGGTACTTACGTGTCGACGGGGTGATTTCCTCGACGTTCAGCTTCTCCAGCATCTTCTTGCGCGACGTGGTCTGCTTCGACTTGGCCACATTGGCCGAGAAGCGGCGGATGAACTCCTCCAGCTGCTTGCGCTTCTCCTCAGCCTTCATCTTCTGGTTCTGCTGCTGGCGCAGGGCCAGCTGTGACGACTCATACCAGAAAGAGTAGTTGCCCGAGAAGAGCGTCACCTTGCCGAAGTCTATGTCGACCGTCTGTGTCGAGACGGCGTCCAGGAAGTGGCGGTCGTGTGAGACCACGAGCACACACTGCTCCAGGTTCGAGAGATATTCCTCCAGCCACTGTACGGTGTCCAGGTCCAGGTCGTTGGTAGGCTCGTCCAGCAACAGGTTGTCAGGATGTCCGAACAGGGCCTTGGCCAGCATCACGCGCACCTTTTCGTTGTTCGATATCTCGGCCATCTGCTTGTAGTGCTGACCTTCCTGCACGCCCAGGTTCTGCAACAACTGAGCAGCCTCGCTCTCGGCTTCCCAGCCGTTCATTTCGGCAAAGGCCATCTCCAGGTCGGCTGCACGCACACCGTCTTCCTCGGTCATTTCGGCCTTGGCATACAGGGCTTCGCGCTCCTTCATGTTCTGCCACAGAGGCTGGTGCCCCATCAGCACGGTGTCCATTACCGTATATTCGTCATATTTGAAGTGGTCCTGTTCCAGCACGCTCAGGCGCTCGCCCGGCTGCATCTCTACCGTACCCTTGTTGGGTTCCAGCTCGCCGCTGATGGCGCGCAGCAGAGTTGACTTGCCGGCACCGTTGGCACCGATAATGCCATAGATGTTACCACTTGTGAACTTCAGATTTACGTCCTTGTACAGGGTTTTCTTTCCAAACTGAATAGCTAAGTTTGTGACTGTTATCATTTCTTTCTAATACCTTATTTATTATAAAACGGGTGCAAAGGTACGAATATTTTTTCATATTTCATCCTTAATTTTTATTTTTCTTTGTACCTTTGCAGGCATGGAAGAGAAAGTTTGCATATTTACGGGTGCCCGGCCCAACTTT
>CAMOWH010000014.1:0-31835 GCA_946628315.1 uncultured Prevotella sp. | reverse complement strand
AAATCATCGACAGAGGCAGACTTATTGCCTAAGCCTTACGTCGAACTCACGTTTTTTTATTTCTTCTTGGCGGTCAACTTCTTGATGCGCCGTTGGGCCTCAAAGGCATCGGGATAGAGGTCGAGGGCTTTCTGATAGTTGCGGATAGCGGCATCGTCCATGTGCTCTTGTTCACACTCTTTACCCAGCAGGACATACTCGGCTGCAAGCCGCTTCAGCATGTCATCACGACGATGAATCTCTGTTTCGAGCTCTTGAATGTGGTTCTGCTGACGGGTGATGATGCCCAGTTTCCGGCGGATGAAGCGTTGTATCTGGGGCTGCTCAATATCGTAGCGTGAATGGATGGCCATGAAGAAATTCTTCAGGAATGTATCGAAGTCCTGATGGTCAAAGGCTTCCACTGCATCATGATACTCTTTGTCGGCTTTGCTTTCGTACAATGCCTTGCGCATGAGTTGGCCGTCATTGTAGCGCTGGGCAAATTGGATGACTTCAGACCGTACGAAGATGTCGCTGCGCCGAATAGGTTCCTCAAGGGTGATGCCATTGAGCGAGGAACAACGTGAGAGGGCCACATAGGTCTGTCCGCCCGCAAAGGCTCCACCGCCCGAGAAGTCTATCCTGACTTGTCGGAAGGTCAGTCCCTGACTCTTATGGACGGTGATGGCCCAGGCCAGCCGCAAGGGGTACTGGACAAAAGTGCCTAACTGTTCCTCAACAATCTTCTGTTCTTTCTCGTCAAATGTGTAGCGCATGTTTTCCCATACTTCTTCACCTACATCGTATTCATTGCCGTCTTCGTCGCAGACTCCGATGATGCCTTCATTGACATCAAAGCCTGTCACAATGCCTATGGTACCATTGACCCATCGCTTCTCCTTGTCGTTACGGGTAAAGATAACCTGAGCACCTGGTTTGATTTCCAGTTCCAAAGGAGCAGGTAGGGAGGTCAGGGGGAATTCGCCACGGATGGTTCCCTTAAAGGTGGTACTGGTACCGTCAATCTTGGCCAGCTTCTGCTCGTTGAGCCAGTCTACTGTGTCACGTCGGGTGGCCAACGTTATCTCGAAAGCATTCTTCAAGCTGGGCAACGGCTTGGCATCGTGAACCACACGGCTGTTGATGGCTGCAAGGTCCTGATCGGTAGCCTGGTTCTGACGGATGCGGTCCAGCAGGGCAATGAACTGAGCATCGTTCTGCCGGTAGACCTTCCGTAACTCTATACTGACCAATTGCATCTGCTGCCATACCTTAGCTGAGAAGAAGTAGGCCGAGGCATAGAAAGGCTGCATCAGCCGCCACTCATCCTCTTTGACTACAGGTTCCAGCTGGAAGATGTCGCCCACCAGCAAGAACTGTTTGCCGCCGAAGGGTTCGCGCATATTCCGGCAATAGATGCGGAGCACTTTGTCTATGAAATCAATGATGTCTGCCCGTACCATCGAAATCTCATCGATGATGATGAGCTCCAGTTCGCGGAGTAGCTTCAGGGTGACACCGCTGTATTTGAGTGTCTTGCGTATATTGCGGGGGGAATATCGTGAGTCGTTGGGCAGCAGCGGGTGGAATGGCAGCTTGAAGAAGGAGTGTAGCGTCTGGCCTCCCGCATTGATAGCGGCAATGCCCGTAGGCGCCAGTATGACATACTTCTTCTTGGTCTGCTGGGCTACGTAGCGCAGAAAGGTAGACTTACCCGTCCCTGCCTTTCCCGTAAGAAAGAGCGAGCGACGGGTGTACTGGATAATCTGAAGTGCCTGTTGCCACTCCTGATTATCAAAGTCTAATGTTTCAGCCTGATAGTTCAATCCGTATTGTGTTTGGGCTCCTCTGCAACCTGCGGTTCATCTGGCTGTGGTTGCTGGTTGGCATTCTCCTTATGCTCCTTAGGTCTGATTACTTCATTGCCAAATTCGTCGAGAACAATTTCCATTTCCTGCTCAGTAGCCAGCGAGTCAACAGCTACAGAGTCAGTATCGCGGCGAGAGTAATAGCTGGCGCAGGTGTACATTTCTGACCTAACGTCATTGGTCTTGGGCTTGCCAAACTTGGCGTGGTATTGCTTGAAGGCTGGGTCGCCGAGGACAGACTCAAAGAAGTATCCGCAGATAGGAAGGGCCGTTCTGGAACCTTGTCCCAACTGTCCTGTACGGAAGTGGATGCTACGATATTCACCGCCCACCCAAGCTCCGGCAACCAAACGGGGACTGACGCCAATAAACCATGCATCGGAGTGGTTGTTTGAAGTACCCGTTTTGCCACCAAACTCAGTATCGCTGTATTTTCCGACGTATCCCCAAAGGCTCATGCTGGTACCACCAGGCTCACGAAGACCAGCCATCAGCAGTTGCTGGGCCAGGTAAGCAGAACGATAGGGGATGGCCTGCTTTTCTTCAGTGGGCGCCACATAGATTTCATTGCCCTCGCGGTCTAAAATGCGAGTCACCAGTACTGGTTCATGCATCTTTCCGTCGTTGGCTGCTGTGGCATAGCCGTTGACCAATTCCAGTAGATTGACGTCACTTGATCCTAATGTAAGTGAAGGGGTTGGGGCAAGTTTCGATTTGATTCCCATAGCATGGGCAGTCTGAACAATACGATCTATGCCGCACTCCTGACCAAGTTTGACCGCAACCGAGTTGATGCTTTGTGCGAAGGCTGCCTTCAGAGGCATGGAATCCCCCGTAAAGTATCCATTGGCATTTGTTGGTGCCCATGTCACTTCTTTGCCGTGATCCATGACTTTCATGGCAAAGTAGGAGTCTACCCGACGGTCACATGGGGTTAGGCCCTGATTCATGGCTTCTGTATAGACGAACAGTTTAAAGGTAGAACCAGGCTGACGCATGGCCGTTACCTTGTCATACTTCCATGTACGGAAGTCTATATCGCCAACCCATGCCTTCACGTGACCTGTCTGGGGTTCCATTGCGACAAATCCGCAGTGCATAAAGTGCTCCATGTAGCGGATACTGTCGAGGGTGGATATTTCTTTCTCTATCGTACCGTTCTCGTAGTCAAATAGTTTCACCTTGTGAGGAATGTTCAGATAATAGTTAATGGAATCCTCGTTACCGTCAAATTTCTGCTTTAGTATCTTGTAGTAAGGGGTCTTCTTGGCGAGATCCTCGATGAAGTGTGGTATCTCGATGTGACGTTCGTCCTGCCAGGGATTGGTGTTGCCCCAATGTGAGTTGAAGTTACGCTGAACCTGACGCATTTGCTTGATGGCAGCCTGCTCGGCATACTCCTGCATACGGGTGTCAATGGTCGTATAGATTTTCAAACCGTCGCGATACAGGTCGTACTCGTTTTCCTCACACCATTCCTTGAGATAGTTCTTGACGGCTTCGCGGAAATACTGTGCCTGACCGTCATAGTGGTTCTCGACGCTGTAATCCAGACGAATGGGAGTTTGCTTCAGCATATCAAACTGCTCCTGCGTAAGGTGATGGTGTTTCAGCATGTTGCTCAGTACCACATTACGACGAGCCAGCGAATTCTCAGGGTTGATGCGGGGATTATAATAGGTGGTAGCCTTCAGCAATCCGACAAGGATGGCTGACTGGTCGGCTGTCAGACGCTGTGGCGTCGTTCCGAAGTAGGTTTTGGCTGCCGTCTTGATGCCAAAGGCGTTAGAACCAAAGTCCACCGTGTTGGCATACATGGTGAGAATCTCGTTCTTGGTGAAATACAGCTCCAGTTTGTAGGCCGTAATCCACTCCTTGCTTTTCATAATCAGAATCTTCAGACCAGGAATATTGCCAAGCAGGCCCGTAGAATACTGCGTACGTACACGGAACAGGTTCTTAGCCAACTGTTGGGTAATGGT
Source organism: uncultured Prevotella sp. (assembly GCA_946628315.1). GTDB lineage: Bacteria > Bacteroidota > Bacteroidia > Bacteroidales > Bacteroidaceae > Prevotella. The sequence continues at coordinate 28,003 of CAMOWH010000014.1, read as the reverse complement.
GGATGCTCCACGAGCATCATGATGCATCAGGTAGTCTTTCAGTGCAGCGGCAAAAGCCTGATAGTCAATGCCGTGGTGATGGCGGAACCGTTCGTCCTCTGTGTCGATGAGCGCATTCCAGAAATCTGGGCTGACCTCTTCGTAAGTAATAGGTGTTCGGTTCTCGCTGAAATATTTTCCAATGACAACCCCATCAGCACTATAAATCTGCGAAGCCTCGGCAGGGTGGGTGTTCTTCACATCGCTCATGGAGGGAGATTTACCGAAGAGCCATAGGAAGTTGACGTCTACCATTATCAGATAGAGGACGAAGGCAACGATGAACGAGGCCAGTCCTGCACCTACCTTGACATACCAGCGGCGTCCTTGATAGAATCCCTTATACCATTGCCATGCACGCTTGGGAGCATGGATAAACTGAGCTACGTATTTATTCATATTGCGATATGTATTTCAGAATTTCTTCTTGTTGATCTGGATGAAACCAGCATACGCTTTTGTCGCGTTTGAACCATGTCAGTTGCTTGCGGGCATAACGTCGGGTGTTACCCTTCATACGTTCTACCGCCTCGTCCAGCGACCAGCGTCCCTCTATGTAGTCAAACATTTCCTTGTATCCTACCGTGTTGAGCGCGTTCAGATGGCGTTGTCCATAGAGGCTTGCTGCCTCGTGCAATAGTCCCTGTTCCATCATCATGTCTACTCGTTGGTTAATCCTATTGTAGAGATCCTCGCGTTCGCGGTTGAGTCCTATCTTGACGATGCGGAAGGGTCTTGGCTTCCTTTTCTGAGTACGAAAAGATGTATAGGTGCGCCCTGTCTGATAGCATATCTCAAGGGCGTGTATGACACGACGGTAGTTTTGACGGTCAACAGTTTCATAATGTTCAGGATCCAGACGCTTGAGGTCTTCGCAAAGAGCCTCCAGCCCTTCCTCCTGATAACGTTGTCTCATTTTCTCGCGGATGTCATCACGTACGGTAGGGATGTCATCAATGCCGTTGCAGACAGCATCTATATACATCATACTGCCACCACTCAGTAGATGTAGTCCATGGGTTGGGCGTGAAGCGATGAGCGCCAGGACTTCTTGCTCGTACATCGAGGCATTATAATAGTCATTGATGCTCTTTGTGCCTACAAAATAGTGGACAGCTTGTTTGAGTTGCTCTTCTGTAGGCGTTGCAGTCCCAATTTTCAGCTCCCGGTATATCTGTCTGGAGTCAGCATTGATAATCGGTAAGTTGTAGTGTTGGGCCAACTGAATGGTCAGAGCCGTCTTGCCGACTGCAGTAGGTCCCGTGATGACAATCAGCGTATTCATTTACCGGATGACTCCGCGCTTCGAATTCTCAATAAACGAACAGATATAGTCCACTTCCTTGGAGTTGGGATATTTGGCACGAGCCTGGGCTGTACCATCCTTCAACACACCTTGGGAATAGATGATGCGATAGGCATCGTGGATAGCATCGATGGTCTCGTTGGGGAAACCGCGACGGCGCAGACCTACGAGATTCACACCTGCATAGCGTACGGGCTCTTTGCCTGCTATTACATAAGGAGGAATATCCTGACTGGTACGTGAACCACCTTGGAACATGATGTAACTGCCCACGCGGCAGAACTGGTGGAACAGACAGGTGGCAGAAATGATGGCATAGTCGTCGACTTCTACCTCGCCGGCAAACTTCGTAGAGTTTCCGATGATGCAGCCATTGCCAATAATGCAGTCGTGAGCTACGTGCATGTTTTCCATCAGCAAGTTACCACTGCCTACGACGGTCTTGCCCTTAGAGGCGGTACCGCGGCTGATGGTTACATTCTCGCGTATGGAGTTGTTGTCGCCAATCTCGCAAGTAGTCTCCTCGCCCTGGAACTTCAGGTCCTGAGGTTTCGTACTGATAGAGGCACCGGGGAAGAACTCGTTTCCATTGCCGATGCGGGCACCAAAGTGTATAGTAACATTGTTGAGGAACTTGTTGTTGTCACCAATGACAACATTCTTGTCTATTACGCAGAAGGGACCAATAATATTGCCGTCGCCCAGTTTAGCTTCGGGGGCTACAACTGCTAAAGGATGTATCTGGTTTGCCATATTTACTTGTTCTTTACGATTTGTGCGGTGAAGGTCGCTTCTGCTACGACATGGTCGCCTACGAAGATGTAGCCTTTCATAGAAGAGATACCGTGACGTACAGGAGCCAGCAGGTCTACTTTGAAGATGAGTGTGTCTCCAGGAACTACTTTCTGGCGGAACTTCACGTCGTCAATTTTCATGAAGTAGGTCGACCAGCGCTCAGGTTCTTCCAACGTGTTCAGCACCAATAGACCGCCACATTGTGCCATGGCTTCAATCTGGAGAACGCCGGGCATGACGGGCTCTTCGGGGAAATGCCCTTGGAAGAAAGGCTCGTTAGAGGTAATGTTCTTGATGCCTACGATGGTGTTGGCTCCCAGCGAGATGACTTTATCCACCAGCTGCATAGGGTAGCGGTGGGGCAGCAGTTCACGGATGCGATTCACGTCCATGACCGGCTCTTCGTTAGGGTCGTAGATAGGTGCTTGGATTTCGTGTTTGCGAATTTCCTTGCGCATCTGGCGGGCAAATTTGTTGTTGATGGTATGTCCGGGACGAGTAGCTATGATGCGGCCCTTGATAGGCTTGCCAATCAGTGCCATGTCACCGATGATATCCAATAACTTGTGACGCGTACATTCATTCTCCCATTGCAGGGGCTTGTGCTGGATATATCCCAAATCTGTTGCATCACGATGCTCTACGTGCAGCATGTCTGCCAGCATATCAAGTCTGTCTTGTGTTGTCTGGCGTTCGTAGATGACGATGGCGTTGTCTAAGTCTCCTCCTTTAATAAGGTTGGCCTGTAATAGGGGTTCGATGTCACGAACAAAGACAAAGGTGCGGGCACTGGCAATCTCCTTGGCGTAGTCCAGAGGATTGTCGAGGGTGGCAAACTGTGAGTTAATGAACTTCGACTCGAACGAGCACATAGCCGTGATGGAAAAGTCTGCATCAGGCAGAATGGTGATACACGACCCCGTCTTGTCGTCCTTTACTTCTATCTTATTGCGAATGATATAGAAATCCTTGGGAGCATTCTGTTCTTCTACGCCTACCTCATTAATCTTGTCCACATATTGGATAGCGGAACCGTCGAGAATAGGGAACTCGGGACCGTTGACCTGCATCAGACAATTGTCAATGCCAAGTGCATAGAGAGCCGAAAGACCATGTTCTACCGTTGACACGCGCGCATCATCCTTTCCTAAAACAGTACCACGCTGGGTGTCTACTACATTCTCGGCTATAGCATCGATGATGGGTTCGCCTTCTAAATCTATACGCTGGATTTTGTAACCTGTGTTCTCAGGGGCAGGGTTGAAAGTCACAGTCAGGTTCAAACCTGTATGCAATCCTTTTCCGAACAAGGAAAAACTGCCTTTCAGAGTTTTTTGTTTCATGTTATTTGGTGTTTGATTATTTATTCTCTTTTATAATATTCTTCAACTCTTCAATTTCCTTGCGCAGGGCACTAATCTCTTTATACATGTCGGGCAAACGTCGGTAAAGCGCCTTGGCCTTGAAGAAGTCCTTTGGATCCATAGCGGGTGAGCCAATCAATGCTTCCCCGTTACCTTTTGTGTTGCTGATGACTCCGCATTGGGCTCCAATGTTGGTCTTGTCTGCTATGTGGATGTGACCGGCAAATCCCGCCTGTCCACCCACCATACACCAGGTACCAATCTTTGTGCTTCCTGCCATACCGACCTGAGCAGACATAACAGTATTCTCACCGATTTCGCAGTTGTGAGCCACCTGAATGAGATTGTCCAGTTTTACACCCTTGTGGATGATAGTCTGGCCCATGGTTGAACGGTCTACACAAGTGTTAGCGCCGATTTCCACGTTGTCCTCAATGATGACGATGCCCAGCTGGGGAATCTTCTCGTAACCATCGGTGTTAGGTGCAAATCCGAATCCGTCAGCACCTATCACGGCTCCGGCATGGATGGTTACATTGCAACCTATCTGGCAACCGTCATAAATGGTGACGTTGGGGTAGATGCGTGTTCCGTCACCAATCTTCACACCTTCTCCCACGTATGTGAAAGGGCCGATATAGACGTCCTTGCCTACCTGTGCCGACGGTGCCACGAAAGCCAAGGAGTCTATACCAGTCTTCTTGGGAAGAGCGGCAGCATACATCTGCATCAGCTTGGCAACGCATTCGTAAGCGTTCTTAACACGTATCAGTGTGGCACTTACGGGATGTTCCAATACTAAATCTTCATTTACCAGTACGATGCTGGCTTTTGTGTCATAAATATACTGGGTGTATTTAGGGTTTGACAGGAATGTGATGGCACCTTCCTTACCCTCTTCAATCTTTGCAAAAGTGTGGACTGTTGTTTGGTCATTGCCTTCCACACGGCCGCCGATAAAATCGGCTATTTGTTTGGCTGTAAATTCCATATTTTGTCGACAAAAGTTTATAAAACGCCACAAAGATACGAAATTTTATTTAAAAACGTTGATAACAAAGGTAATATTTACGTATTTTTTTGGAAAGTAGTTGCACGTTTAAGATTTCAGAAACCTCGGCAATGTCTTTTGCCGTACCGTCTTTGTAAAGTATTCTGATGCTGTCATCGGCAGGATTGTACATATCCTTGCCTATTTCAGTCAGCGACATCATGTATTGACGTGCTTCGTCGTGGCTAATGTTCATGTGTCGTGCTATTTCTTCTGTTTTCTGACTAATATAATTTTCGGCCGGGCATTCCTCGGTGACTTCTACCTTGAACAGTTGGCGATCAGTCATGTCTTTAGCTAATGTCGCGAGAATCAGATCGTCGTGGTGTTTCCACGCCTTCAAGGCACTCCAGATGTCCGAGTCGTCCAACTCGGCGTAAACCTTCAGTGCCTCAATGTCAAAATCTGAGTCGTGGCGCAGGAAATAGGCTAGGGCAGGTGAGGCAAAGACCTCCTTCCCTTCACGAACTAGTTGACGTGCTCTGTTCAGTGTATTGACCAATATCTTCTCATAACCCACTACGGTCTTATGCAGATACACCTGCCAGTACATTAGTCTGCGAGTGGTCAGATAATTTTCAATGGAGTAGATGCCTTTGGCATCCACTACCAGTCTGTCGTTCATCACATTTAGCATCTTGATGATGCGTGCCGAACCGATATTGCCCTCTGTGACTCCCGTATAGAAAGAGTCTCGTCGAAGGTAGTCCAGTCGGTCCATATCCAGCTGCGAAGAGATGAGTTGGTGGAAAATTTGGTTTGGATATTCATCTTTGAAAATGCTGATGGCTAATGATAGCTGACCTTTTAGATCGTGGTTGATTTGTTCCATCATCAGCAACGAGATGTCCTCGTGTAAGATGCCGTGAATGAGTGTGTTTTCCAGCACATGCGAGAAGGGACCATGCCCAATGTCGTGCATCAGTATAGCAGCCTGTACAGCTTCAACTTCCGAGTCAAAAATGTAAATTCCTTTCTCGCTTAGTGACTTGACAGCCTCGGTCATCAGGTATAATGCTCCAAGTGAGTGCTGAAAACGCGTATGACGTGCACCAGGATACACTACGGAAGCCAGTCCTAGCTGGTTGATTCTGTTGAGGCGCTGAAACAATGGATGCTGCACGATATCGTACAGCAGTCCGCGTTTTATCTTGATGAACCCAAAAACGGGATCGTTGATAATCTTGTATCCGTTCATTTGTCGTCAGGTGACATGTCTATGGCTTCGAAACTGAAATCCTTGGCGTTTACGTATCGTACTTCGTAACCTTTCTGATATTTCTTCATCAATTTTAAGTAGAGTTTTTCTGCTTTCTTTTTATTGAGTTGGAAGAGTATCATACTGACGCGTCCGGGCTGGTTCAACTTGTCTGTAAGGTAGCTCTTGAGTTGGGCTGAATATTGGTCACGTCCGAGCAGGAATTTGGTTTTTGTGTCTATCCATGCTTCTTGTACGTTTTGAATATCTGTCACATAGACGATAGAATCTTTAAAAGAAGCTGAAAATCCAAACATGTATACTCGGTTGGTTTTCAGTGGTTTCGCATCTACTGATGAAACAATCAGTATAAGTGCTGTAATCAGTATTGACTTGACTAAATTCATTGTCCTAAATATGCTTTTAATACGTTGTTCTTTGTATTGCTCCGCAGTCGGCGGATGGCTTTTTCTTTTATCTGTCTGACACGCTCGCGAGTGAGGCCGTATTTATGTCCGATTTCTTCTAATGTCAGTTCTGGCTCACCGATACCATAAAAGGCTCGTATGATGTTGCGCTCCCGTTCGTTCAGCATTTGGAGAGCATTGGTGATCTCTGCTTGCAGCGACTCTTTCACCAGTTCCCGGTCAGCCATAGGAGCATTGTCGTTCACAAGAACGTCAAGTAGCGAGTTATCTTCTCCGTCTACGAAAGGTGCGTCTACCGACACATGGCGTCCGCTAATCTGTAGGGCTGCATCAATCTTTTCTTCTGGCAGGTCTGTCTGTTCGGAAATTTCATTTATTGACGGACGGCGCTCGTTTTCCTGCTCAAACTTGCAGAGCATTTGGCTTATTTTGTTCATGGACCCCACCTGGTTGAGCGGCAGTCGTACGATGCGACTTTGTTCTGCAATAGCCTGCAGGATGCTTTGGCGAATCCACCAGACAGCATAGGAGATAAACTTGAAACCACGAGTCTCGTCGAACTTCTCGGCAGCTTTGATGAGTCCCAGATTGCCCTCATTGATGAGGTCTGGCAAGGCCAGTCCCTGGTTCTGATATTGCTTAGCCACACTGACCACGAAGCGAAGGTTGGCTTTGGTAAGCCTTTCCAATGCATCTTGGTCACCTTTTCGAATGCGCTGTGCCAATTCTACCTCTTCGTCGCTCGAGAGCAACTCCTCCTTGCCTATTTCCGACAAGTATTTTTCCAGAGCTTCACTCTCGCGGTTGGTAATGGACCGCGTGATTTTTAGTTGTCTCATGCCTTAGTCTGTTGGTAAACTATGCTAAGGACAGTGCAAACCGTAAGCAATGAATGCTCATTGTCGAGATGCTGCCTGTTCTCGCAATTAATTTAAATGCAAAAGTAAGGCATTTTTTCGGAATAACCAAAAGAATACCTTACTTTTTTTTATTTTGTTGTAAATTCTGCTTAGCAGACTTTCTAGTTCGATTTAGTCTTGCAGTGCTACAGCGAAGTATGCTTTCTTACCAGTAGGCATAAGTCCTTGGATATAGAGCACGGGTTCCTTCGAGGTTGATGCCTTCTTGACGGCTTCCGACAAGTCTGAAATACTCTTCATGGGCTCGTCATTGACGCGCTGGATAATGAATCCCTGAGGTATACCTGCTTCCTTCAGCTTGCCACCGCTCACTTTGATGACTTGCAGACCATAGGAAATCTGCAGTTCCTTCATCTGCGACTCCGTTACTTGACGGAACTGTCCACCAAGGATGTCAAGGTCTGCATTTTTCACCACCTTAGTATTGCCCTGAGCGTTCTTAAGCGTCAGTGTTGATGTCTTTTCTTTCTTGTTACGCAGGAACTTGATAGTCACCTTGTCGCCTGGGCGCTTCTGGGCGATGATAGCCTGCAGGTCACCCATGGTCTTTACCTTCTTGCCATCCACCTCAGTGATGACATCTTCGGCCTCAAGACCTGCAACACTGGCAGCACCGTCCTCAACCACTTTGTCAATACGTACGCCTTCCATGGTACCATAGTCCTTGACGTCCTTATCCTGATCCTTCATGGCGTCTACGTAGTCCTTGACACTACCGCCTTGGATACCAATCATGGCACGCTGGTATGAACCATATTTCTTGAAATCGTCTACAGCCTTGTTCATAATGGCAGTAGGGATGGCAAATCCGTAGCCTATGTTCGAGCCGGTCTGCGAGTATATCATGGCATTGATGCCTATGAGCTCACCACGTGTGTTGACCAGTGCACCACCCGAGTTACCTTGGTTGATAGCGGCGTCTGTCTGAATCATTGAACTCACGCCCTGGCCCATCGAGCGGGCCTTTGCTGAAACGATACCTGCGGTTACGGTATTGTTCAGACCTAAGGGATTACCAACAGCCAGCACCCATTCGCCAACCTTGACGTCGTCTGAATTTGCAATGACGATGGCAGGCAGGTTTTTGGCGTCAATCTTGATTAGTGCCAAGTCGGTAGTCGCGTCAGCACCGATAATGCGGGCTGAGTATTCCTTCGAGTTTTCGTTCAGGGTGACGGTCAACTCGTCGGCTCCGTCCACCACGTGATTGTTGGTGACGATATACCCGTCAGCCGAGATGATGACACCTGAGCCTGCAGCAGCACGCTTCGGGGTCTGTACCTGACGCTGGCGCTTGCCGTTGTTTCCCTGTCCACGGCCGAAGAAGCCACCAAAGGGGTCTGAGAAGAAGTCTTCGAATGGGTCGCTATATTCTACGGTTTGGGTCTTCGAGTTGATGACTGATTTGATGTAGACTACTGAAGGCAGCGACTTCTCGGCTGCATAGGTCAGGTCTACGGGTTGTCCTGGTGCTGCGGCAGGAGCTGCGGGAGCGGCCTGCGTCTTGTTGCACGATGCTGCAGAAAATGCCACGACCATCATCAGTATGCCGGGCATAAAGCTCTTTACAATCTTTTTCATAATCATTGTGTTTAACGTTTTGTTATTTATTACTATTTTCTAATTTGTTCGCTATCTAAGTTTTCGGGCTGTGAGCCTTTCGCTTTTTCGAGTGCAAATATAGGGGCAAAAAACGGAATACTGACATTTTGTCATGCTTTTTTGTCTTGATTTAACACTTTTCCCTCAACTCTTAACGGTAGTTAGAAATTAACGGTCTAAAAGTGAAAAAACTGACAAAATTAACGGTTTGTCAGTTTTTAGTTGTAAATATGTATCTATTCTCTGCCTATCTTGCTACGACATACTTGTGCAATGTTTGTCTGACGGCACCTTTTCCGGCAAAGAGTTCCTTTGCCATGCCTTCAATCTGTTCGCCTAAACCAGCCTCGTAGAGGTCCAGACCGAAGACATCCTTGCGCGAGTACAACTGCTTCAGACATGCGTAGTCCTGGTCTTGTTTTCCAACCTCCAGCGGTGACACAATTTGCTGCAGTTCCTGTAACATAGGGTCGGGTGAGGGTTCGAACGGAGTCAGGTCGTCCTTCAATCCTTTCAGGTAGCGGGCATATCCAGCCAGAGTCAGGGGTATCAGAATCAGGTTCTGCATGTCGAGTCCGCGGGCTACGTACTTCTTGATGGTCTCACCGAAGCGGATGGGCAGTTTCTGGCTCGTGTCCATGGCAATGCGTTGTGGGGCATCGGGCATAAAGGGGTTAGGCAGGCGCTTGTTCAACACGGCGCCAATGAACTCGTAGGGGTTCAGTACACCAGGATCTGTCACAACGGGCATGGCCTCCATGTAGCCTATTTTCTGGATGAAGGCACGCAGGTCTTCGTCTTGCATCTCAGCCGAAATGAGCGTATAGCCCAACATGCAGCCATAGATACTCATGGCCGTGTGCAGCGGATTCAAACAGGTGGTTACCTTCATGGTTTCCACCTTGTCCACCGTTTCGCGGGTAGTATAGAGGGCACCGCCCAAATGGAGTGGGGGACGGCCATTAGTGTAGTGGTCCTCTATGACCAAGTACTGGACCTCCTCTGCATTCACGAACGGAGCCGTAAAGGTGTGTTTCTCTGTCTCAATATAGTTGTTGTCCTCGAATCCGTCTGCAGCCAGCAGTTCCTTAACCTTCTCATGTGGACGTGGTGTGATCTTGTCTATCATCGACCAGGGGAAGGTAATCTTCGCCTCGTCTTTCAAGTATGTCAGGAATCCTTCAGGCACCAGTCCGTCCTTTACCCAGCGTTCAGCGTATGTAAAGACGCCTGCCTTCACCTTGTCGCCGTTGTGCGAGCAGTTATCCATCGACTGTACTGTCAGCGGAAATTGTCCTGCCTGATAGCGCTCTAATAGTAGGGCGCAGACCTTACCCATGGCAAAGACGGGCTTCAGTCCGCGTGCCAGGTCGGCATCATTGAAGCCATAGCCTTTCTCGGTGATGGTGAATGAGATCATCTGCAGACTCGGCTGACGGAAGATATCTACTAACCGTTGCCAGTCTGCAAACTGGGGGTCAGCCTTCAGTGCTTCCGTTATTGAGGCGATGACCTTCTTCTCGATGTTGCCGTCGGATTGCAACGATACCAGCAGTGACAAGTTGTCATAAGGCGTGTAAGCCTTGTCGACGACCTCAAAGTCAAATGTCTCGGCTACGATAACGCCGCGGTCATACTTGCCTGTGTTCAAGGCGTCGTTGAGGATAGCGGCGGGGAAGGCGCGGAAAATATTGCCTCCTCCGAAGTGTACCCATGTGGGTTCCTTGGCCGTCTTCTCGCGTACGGCCTTGATGTCAAACTTGGGGAGTTGGTATCCTTTCTGCTCCCACTCGGCTGCATTCAGCTGCTCGTTAATAATATCAGTTAGTTTCATTATTTACCTTTTTGCTTTTTTACCTTTAATCAAAAAATCCCGGTTGCTTATATTCAATTCCCAATTCGCGGTCAACGGTAGCCAATATGCCCTGTACTTGACCTAAGGCAAACATACGGCCCAGCAGGGTGTAGCCGGCATTGTGGCCGTGAGTTGACTCGTCCATGATGCCGCCAGGCTGGTCGGTAAACGTCATACCGTGGTCCACACGCATGGGCAGTTGAGGATTCTCTTTCTCGAAGATGCGTGCCAATTCTATCAGGTCGGCACGACCGCCTAGGTGCGAAGCCTCGGTAAAGTCACCGTTGGGGAAGATGTGGCATGAGCGCAGGTGTACGAAGTGGGTGCGTGGTGCAAACTTCTTGGCCATCTCCACAACGTTGTTGTAGGCACCTGCCGATAGGCTTCCGGCACAGAACGTCAGACCGTTGTGCTTGTTGGGAACTGCGTCCAGAAACCACTGGATGTCCTCCTCGGTACGTACGATGCGTGGCAGCCCCAGAACCTCAATGGGAGGGTCGTCTGGGTGTACGCACATGTTCATGTCGCACTCCTCGCATGTTGGCATGATAGCCTTCAGGAAGTATTTCATATTCTCACGCAACTGGGCCTTGTCTATACCTTTATATAATGCCAGGAAGTCACGGAACTTTTGGATGGGGGCCTCATCGTTTTCGGAGAAGTTACCACTGACGAAACCCTGAGTCTTGATGATGATGTTCTCCACCAGCTTATGCTCCATTTCGGGAGTCATGGTCTTCTTCAATTCGTCACATTCTGCCAATACGTTGCGGCCCTGGCCTACGCCTGCTGGGAACTGGAACCTGGCCCATTCCTCGCGCGCGCCCTCGCGCTTTAATATATAAATGTCGAAATAGGCAAACTCAGCGTAGTTGAAATATAGGTTTGTCGAACCGTTCGGATTTTTGTGTTCCAGATCAGTACGTGCCCAGTCCAATACAGGCATGAAGTTGTAGCATATGGTGTGGATACCCTCTGCCGACAGGTTGCGCAGCGACTGCTTGTACACCTCTATTTGTTCGTCGCGGTCAGGGCCGGCATATTTGATTGTCTCTACCACGGGCAGGGACTCTACAACCGACCAGCGCATGCCGTACGACTCTATGTACTCACGCAACTCGCGAATCTTCTCGCGTGTCCATACTTGGCCTAGGGGGACGTCGTGAAGTGCAGTCACGATACCCTCGACACCAATCTCTCTCAGCATGGCAAGTGTTATCTTGTCCTTCTTGCCGAACCATCTCCAAGTTCTTTCCATATTAGTCTTTTTAGTGCATTAGATTTTGATTCTGACTGCAAAGATAAAGCATATTTATGAAACCGCCAAATATTCCGCAGGCAAAATGAACCAAGGACTTGTTCTACTTGTAAATCGACATAAAAAATAAACGGATTCGTTTCATTCACGTCGTCTTGATGCGTGAGGATTTCAAGACCATCTATGGTGACGGAGTAGTAAAGACAGATTTCAGTTTCTAAGGGATTGTTTATTCGTATCGCATAGAACGTGCAGGGTGGATGTGCGATACGAGATAGCTGGGCGCGATGAGCACGAAGACGCAGATGAGCAACGTAGCTAAGTTGAGCAGTAGGATAATAGGGATGTTCAGCTCCATGGGGGCTGTGTCAACATAGTAACTGGCAGGATCCAAATGGATGATGCCCGTGTACAGTTGCAACAAAACAAGCCCAAGTCCGATGACATTGCCTAGAATGAGTCCGCGTCCGATGATGAAGACGGCAAACCACAGGAACGCATGGCGTACTGTTGGGTTGCGCATGCCCAGAGCCTTGAGGATACCTATCATCTGGGTACGCTCCAAGATGATGATGAGCAGTCCGCTGACCATGGTGAATCCAGCAACTGCTACCATGAGGGCAAAGATAATCCATACATTGATGTCAAGCAGCGAGAGCCACTGAAAAACGTGGGGATAGGCATCGTAGATGGTCTGCGAGGTAATGATGCTACCATAACGGTCAGTCTTGCGATTGACATTCTTGACGATGTATTGGGCTGTCTCTTCTAATCGATCGAAGTCACTGACCAGTACCTCGGCACCGCTACATTGGTCTGGCTCCCAGCCATTCAGTTTTACAGCTGTCGGTAGGTCTGTAAAGCATAGAGACTGGTCGAACTGGTTCATGTGGGTCTCGTAGATGCCCTTGATAGTGAACTTGCGGGCGCGGACATTGTCGTCGGCAATAAAGTAGGCGTAGATGCGGTCACCAGCCTTTAGATGCAATTTGTCAGCTATCATCCGCGAGATGAGCAGGTGGTTGTTAGACTTGTCGCTGCTGAAGACTGGCATCTCGCCCTCAACAAGGTGCTTCTTTAGGAACGTCAAGTCGTAGTCACTGCCGATACCCTTGAATCCTACCCCCAGAAAGTCGTCGTCTGTCTTGAGGATACCCTGAGTCAGTGCATAGCATTCAACATGACGTACACCAGGCATCTGGCGTAGTTGGTTTATTAGCGAGTCACTGATGCAGATAGGAGTTGGACTGGCCGTCTGTTGGGCCATGAAGTTCTGTATCTGGATATGGCTGCCGAAACCAACCACCTTGTCGCGGATGGTATGCTTGAAGCCGAAGACGACACAGATAGTGACAATCATCACTGCCACGCCGATGGCTACGCCAAGGGTGGCAATGCGTATAGCAGGACGGCTGACCTGACGGCGAGCGTCCTCAGCCCCATAGATGCGACGTGCTATGAATAAAGGAAGGTTCAAAGTGTATTTTTACTTTAAACTTTAAACTCTCCCCGGATAAGCCTCAAGAGCCTTGCGCAGTACGAAAAGGGCGCGCTCCAGATCTTCCTTCTTCAGTACGTAGGCGATACGTACCTGGTCAATACCTGCGCCGGGTGTGGTGTAAAAACCTGCGGCGGGAGCCATCATGACGGTCTCGCCCTCGTAGTTGAACTCGGCCAGACACCAGCGGCAGAACTTCTCTGCATCGTCGACGGGCAGCTTTGCCACAGTATAAAAGGCCCCCATGGGGATAGGTGAGTAGACGCCAGGAATACGGTTCAGTCCGTCTATCAGGCACTTACGTCGCTCTACATATTCATCGTAGACGTCGCGTAAATACTCCTCAGGGGTGTCCAACGAAGCTTCTGCGACAATCTGTCCGATGAGGGGTGGGGAGAGGCGTGCCTGACAGAACTTCATGACGGCTTTACGTACCTCTGCATTCTTGGTGATGAGTGCTCCAATGCGGATGCCACACTCGGAATAGCGCTTGGAAACAGAGTCGATAAGGATGACGTTCTGCTCGATACCTTCCAGGTGGCAGGCTGAGATATAGGGAGAACCTGTATAGATGTATTCTCGATAGACCTCGTCAGAGAACAAGTACAAGTCGTACTTCTTCACCAAGTCGCGTATCTGGTTCATCTCGCGGCGTGTATAGAGGTAACCCGTTGGGTTGTTGGGGTTGCAGATCATGATAGCGCGTGTGCGGTCGTTGATGAGTTCCTCAAACTTCTCGACCTTGGGCAACGAGAAGCCTTCCTCGATAGTCGTGGCAATGGTACGTATCTTAGCTCCTGCCGAGATGGCAAAGGCCATGTAGTTTGCGTAGGCCGGCTCTGGGACGATGATTTCGTCCCCAGGGTTCAGACATGACAAAAAGGCAAAGAGTACCGCCTCAGAACCACCCGAGGTGATGATGATGTCGTCCGCCGATACATTAATATTATATTTAGCGTAGTAGCTGACTAACTTCTCGCGATAGCTCAGATAGCCCTGCGAGGGTGAATACTCTAAGATGTTGCGATCAATCTCTTTCAACGCATCGAGTGCCACCTGCGGCGTAGGCAGGTCAGGCTGTCCGATGTTGAGGTGATAGACTTTTGTTCCTCGTTTCTTTGCTGCGGCTGCCAGGGGAGCGAGTTTCCTAATAGGTGACTCGGGCATCTCCAGTCCGCGTACTGATATTTCCGGCATGAGTATCTAATTTACGTAAATCGGGTGCAAAGGTACGAATAAGTGAGCGAAAAACCAAATTTATTTGTATTTTTCCGAACGATAGTACTTTTGATGTAGTTAAAGGTACAAATTTAATTCATAATTTACAATTAATAATCATAATTATTTGCGTTTTTCGGATTTTATGTGTACTTTTGCGCTTCGAAAACAGCAAAAACGAGTTATGAATTACGAAGAACTGTTAGCCGCCAAGAACGAAGGCAAGGGCAATAAGATTCAACAACCTATCGGCTGCTATTACCGTGAACAGGTGGAAGGCAAATGGTGTGGCGTGGTGGACATCCGTCCAGAGTTGAACTATAACATCGTTTTTACCAAAGGTCTCCGTAACGAGTGCGAGCAGAACAAGAAACTGACCAATCATCATCAGTTGCACTTCACACCAGTTATGGATGACAACGAAGTGAAGCGGCTTGAATTGGAAAAGGGCAACTATCAGACCTTTGAGCAACTGCTGATAGAAAATCCTGCCATTGTGGCTAGTAAAAACTTTATTGACAACACTTTGAAAGCGTTGGTGGAAGTAACAGCTTACCTGCATGAACAACATATTATACACGTATGCTACTCCCCTCGTACCGTCTTTGCCCGAAAAGGTGACAATGCTGTGCTGCTGTTGAGCCACGGCTCTTTCTACAAGGAACTAAACGACCAACAGGCCTTCTATGGTGACGATGCCAAATATGTGGCTCCTGAAGTGTTAAACCATGGAACTATTGACGAGCGCTGCGACGTCTATAGCATCGGAAAGTTCATGCAGGGCTTGTGTGACCAAGCAGATCTGCCCCTGGAGTATCGTGCAGCCATAAAGAAGGCCGTCAGCGAGAAACCCGAAGACCGCTTCAACACCCCTGAAGACATGCTGAAGGCCATTCAGCAACGTCGGAGTATGTTCAAGTCGGCGCTAGGTCTGATTCTCGGCATAGTGGCAGCCCTCGTGTGCCTTGGACTTTACTTCGACATGATGCCTGAGTCCACTCCTGTCGAGTTTGTCAAACCTGCTCCTCGTCAGGCTACAGACGATTTGATAGATGATGGTTTCGACCCTGCCGAAATGGGTGTTGCTGCCGATGGCGACTCGTTGGTTGTTGACGAAGAGGCAGTCAAGGCCGCAGAGCGCGACTATCAGGCTAAGGCCGAGGAGATATTTCGCAAGAAGTATGAGAAGGAGGCCGATCGCATCCTATCTAAGATATACAACAAGGACTACATGACCAGCACAGAGAAGAAGTTCCTGTCTGAGAGTGAGGCGACCATTGACGAGTTGATGAAGGTCCAGAGCCAGTTGGGCTCGGATGCAGGACTTACTCCTGAGCGTGCCCAGCTGATTGCCTCGGAAATCATTGATCGAGTATCAGAACGGAAGAAGAAGTCTGTAGGTGCAGGTAGTCATCAGAATGGCATCAAGAAATAAAAATTCAAACAAGATAAAACACAATGAGATCAAGAACAGCTATTTGGTTTGAGTGCAAGATTGCCTACGAGAAAGTGATGGAGGACGGCTTGCAAAAGAAAGTAAATGAAGGCTACGTAGTGGATGCCCTTTCGTTCACCGAGGCAGAGAAACGCATCATGGAAGAGATGTCAAGCTATATCAGCGGCGAGTTTACCATCAAGGACATCAAGATTGCACCCTATAAGGAGATATTCTTCTCGGACGAGGAATTGGCAGACCGTTGGTACAAGGCCAAACTGGAGTTTATCACTATCGACGAGAAAACGGAAAAGGAGAAGCGCTCGGCAGTCAACTATCTGGTACAGGCAGGCACTCTAAAGGGGGCTGTAGGCAATATCGAGAGTGTCATGGGCACCACCATGATAGACTATGTGATAGCCAGTGTTGCCGAGACCAAACTGATGGATGTCTTTGAGTACGGCAAGGACAAGAAGAACGACAAACCCGAGTTTGAGGGATAAGCATGTACGACGTCAAGGGTAATCTGAAACAAGTGCTTGGACGGCTGCCAGAGGGAGTACGACTGGTGGCCATCAGCAAGTATCACCCCAACGAGTATATTGAGGCGGCCTACGAAGAGGGGCAGCGCATCTTCGGCGAGAGTCACGAGCAGGAACTGCGTGGCAAGCATGAGACGTTGCCAAAGGACATCAGTTGGCATTTTATCGGACACTTGCAGACCAACAAGGTGAAGTATATTGCCCCTTACGTGACGATGATAGAAGCGGTAGACTCGTTAAAGCTACTTCGGGAAATTGACAAGCAAGCATCTAAGTGTGAACGAGTTATTGATGTCTTATTGGAACTTCATATTGCCGAGGAGGAAACCAAATACGGGCTGACTCCTGATGCCCTGCGTAGCTTACTGAGCGATGGCGAGTGGCGCAGCATGGAGCATGTACGCATCTGTGGACTGATGATGATGGCCTCTAACGTGGACGATGAGGAGCAGATACGACAAGAATTCCGTCAGGCACACGGCCTGTTCGACGAGGTGAAAGCCCGCTATTTTGCTGATGCCGACTACTTCTGTGAACGCTCGTGGGGCATGAGTCACGACTACCAAATAGCCGTCGAGGAAGGATCTACGATGGTGCGCATTGGTACGTCCATCTTTGGCCCCAGAGTGTATTGACAAAAGGGATGGAGAACAGACTATGATATTCTATTTCTCTGGCACAGGCAATACCAAGTGGGTGGCTCAGCAACTGGCCGAAGCCACAGGCGAGACACTCTGCTACATTCCCGACGAGTTGAAGGCTGGGGCACTCAGCTATCAACTGAAGGCCGGCGAACGGCTGGGATTCTGCTTTCCGACCCATGGGTGGCAACCTCCTCGTATCGTACGCGATTTCATCCGACGTTCCACTTTTACTTGGGGCGGCGCTCAGCAGCCCTACGTTTTCGCAGTCACCACTTGTGGCGACAATATGGGCCACGCTATGCATATTCTGAACAAAGAGCTGAGTGCCAAGGGACTTCAGACTCAGTCGCAGTTTGCTGTGCTGATGCCCGAATCCAATGTCTGCTTCCCGTTCCTGCATCTGGACACCAAGGAGCGCGAACGTGAGAAGATAGCGCAGGCCCGCCAGCGTATGACGCACATCTGCGAGGTGGTGAATAAGTGCCAGACAAACGTGGTAGAACTGATACGCGGAGCCATTCCCTATACCTATACGTATGTGATAGGAGGTTATTACAACAAGCACCTCATTACTGACGACAAGTTCTGGGTCGATGAGTCTGCGTGTATCCAATGTGGGCTGTGTGCCCGTCTGTGTCCAGTAGACGATATTGAAGGTCTGCCTCCTCGTTGGAAACACAATGGCAAATGCACCAACTGCCTGGCCTGTTATCATCATTGCCCTGGGCACGCCATTCATTGGGCTAAGATGAAACGGGGACAATACCGGTTTACAATCAACGAGTGATGAGATATTTTATTTGGTTTAGCTACGACGGAACACAATATCACGGGTGGCAGATACAGCCCAATGGAGTGACGGTGCAGAGCGAGCTGCAGCGCTGTTTGTCTTTGTTGTTGCGCGAGGATGTTGCAGTCACTGGAGCAGGACGTACAGACACGGGTGTCCATGCCCGTCGTATGGCCGCCCACTTCGATACGGAGGCCACTTTTGACTCGCAACTGTTGACCCACAAGCTGAACGGACTGCTTCATCAGGACATCGGTGTCTATGGTATAGAACCTGTCAATCCGGATATGCACGCTCGCTTCTCGGCTGTCGCACGTACCTATCATTATTATGTGCACACGCGCAAGAATCCCTTCATTAGGCACTACTCGCTGGAACTGCACTATCAGTTGAACTATGAGCTGATGAATCAGGCAGGGCGCATTTTGTTGGAATACGAGGACTTTGGAGCCTTCTGCAAGGCGGGTTCAGACGTCAAGACGACTCTTTGCCACGTGACACACGCCCAATGGCACCAGACGTCGGAAACTACCTGGTATTTTGAAATCACGGCCAACCGTTTTCTGCGTAACATGGTACGTGCTGTTGTGGGAACGCTGATAGAGGTTGGGCGCGGGCGTATGACGTTGAACGACTTCCGCCAGGTTATCGAAGGCAAGCAGCGCACTCAGGCCGGAGAGTCAATGCCCGCAAAGGCCCTGTTTTTGGAAGATGTGAAATATGAATCATGCAATGCGTTATAACGTTATAACGAAGAAAAAGGAAAAGAAATAGAGATGGCTTGGCTGATATTGGCTTTTATGTCTGCAGCACTGTTGGGCTGCTACGATTCGTTTAAGAAACAGGCACTGAAGGAGAATGCTGTTGTTCCCGTATTGTTCCTGAATACGCTGTTCTCTTCGCTGATATTCCTTCCGTTCATCGTACTCAGTGCGACGACTGACAGTTTGGATGGCAGCATCTTTCATGTGGCTTCAGGGGGCTGGGCAGTGCACAAGTATATTGTACTCAAGGCGTTCATCGTATTGTCCAGTTGGATTCTGGGCTATTTCGGCATGAAGCACCTGCCCCTTACCATCGTAGGTCCTATCAATGCCACACGCCCTGTGATGGTGCTCGTTGGAGCCTTGTTGGTGTTTGGTGAGCGCCTGAACTATTGGCAATGGATTGGTGTGCTACTGGCCGTTGCCTCGTTTCTGTTGCTGAGTCGTAGCGGCAAGAAGGAGGGCATAGACTTCAAGCACGACCATTGGATTTGGATGATTGTCGGTGCTGCAGCACTGGGAGCCATCAGCGGACTGTACGACAAATACCTGATGGCACCCGTAGAGAGTGGCGGCGTTGGGTTGGATCGCATGATGGTGCAGTCGTGGTACAACATCTACCAGTGCTTCATGATGCTGGCTATGCTCATGCTGCTATGGTGGCCTAAACACGAAGAAACAACGCCCTTCCATTGGCATTGGTCTATTGTCTTTGTCAGCATTTTCCTTTCAACGGCCGACTTCATGTACTTCTACTCCCTGTCATTGCCAGAGGCCATGATCAGCATTGTCTCGATGATACGTCGAGGCAGCGTGGTGGTCAGTTTCCTGTTTGGCGCGGCGTTCTTCCATGAGAAGAATCTCAAGGCAAAGGCTGTAGACCTGGCTTTAGTCTTGCTGGGAATGATTTTCCTCGCTATCGGTAGTGCGTAGGATGATGCTGGTGGCACCCAGCGTGAAAAGTGTTCCGTCGTTGATGATGCGGCGTTCACGGGGCTGTAGCTCTACATCGCCTACGAATGTCCCTGTATTGCTGTTGTTGTCAAATAGCGTGTAGCGCAGACCTCCGCGCTTGTCGTGGCTGACATTCAGCGTGCAGTGGTTCAGATCTACGCTGGGGTCAACAGTCTCAAAGGTACAATTAGCTGCATTGCCCTTTTGGTAACGTCCAATGACGTTGTCGCCCATGTGCAGCGGGATGACCTGCTTGTAGTGGAACACATTCTCAATGACCACGATAGAGCCACAAGGGGCTTCGTCGGCCGTTCGCTGTCCGTTGTCGTCAGAAAGCTCCGAGTTCTCCTCTTTCTGGGTATTGCGCAGCTTGGACACGCCGATACGGATGCCAAACTCCCTGCCGCACTCGTTGCACTTGAATACCAGCGACTGACCAGCCTCATAGCGAGTCTCGTCAAAGATGATGTAGTTGTCGCACTTAGGGCATCTGACACGCTTCATGCTCTGTTTCTTAAGCTTCTGATTTCTTTTTGTAGACCCACGCGTCGTAGAACTCCTCCTTGTCGTTCAGCCGGTTCAACTGTTTGTAAGCCTCTGACTCGGACTCGAATGAACCATAAATCACGCGTACTACATTATTGTGGACATATATCTCGGCGTTGTAGCCTTGCTTCTTCAGTGTTTCAATATACGTTTCGGCGTTACTCTTCCTAACATGGCTGGCCAGCACGATGCAGTAGGTTGGGCCTGAGGCTGTTGCTGCTTCCTCGGACTTGCCGGCAGCGTCTGCACGCTCGACAACCTTGGCCGCCTTGACCACCTCGTCAGTCTTGGTCGTGTCGCTGGCTTCTGCTGTTGTTGCAGCTTGCTGCTGTACCGACTCGGCTATGGGAGTGGCTGGTGCCATATTGGTGTCCTGAGGAATGAGCTTGTAGATCAGGTTGCCCTTCAGGTCGCTCATGGTACGGGTGCCGAGGTCGCTGTTGGCTATGGGGGTGGCCATTACAAAGAAGGCAATGACAGCAGCAGCTACGGCAACAATGTTACGCACCCACGACATCCTGATGTGGATGATGCGTTCGTCTTCCTGTTCGCCGTTGTCAGTAAAGTCGAGTAGGGCAGGCTCGTCCGTCGTCTTGGGTTGAGGTTGGGGAATGGCCATCTGCAGGGCAACATTGGACGAATCCATGTCCCTGGCATCCTTCAGCGTGTCAAACCTGCAGGCATCCAGACCGTAGTACGCCGGCGACAGAATGCCAGCCTCGCAGGGCTCAAACTGATAGTTGCCCTCGTCGTTGATGGTCAGCGTTCCGATGTTGTCCATTGTATAACAGCCTTCGTTAGCCAACAACTGCTTCAGCTCTTCCACCTCGTCCTCAATGCGGCGCAGGGCTTCAGGATAGCTGATGTCGTAGGCGTTGACATACGACTGTGCCAGCAGCGAGTCGTTGATGCGCAGCTGGGCATTGAAACCGAGTGTGCGCATAGGAGGCAGCCACGAGTGGTCGTCCTCGTCGTAGCGTGCGCTGACGTGGTGAGCAACAAAGCCACCAAAGTCAGGAACGATGACACAGTCATTGTCCAGCAGTAGTATCTCGATATGTCTTCCAAGTTGAATCACGATGCAAAGATACGATTTTTTTTGGAAACAGGCAAGAAAAAAGATTTTTTTTCATAACTTTGCAGCATAAAATTGATTTTAGCAATGATTCAATTCAAGAAAACAGCTATCGAAGGAGTGTATGTCGTTGAGCCTCGGGTGTTTAATGATGCAAGAGGCTATTTCTTCGAAGCGTGGAAGAAACAGGAATTCGCCGATTCTATCGGTTCTGTAGACTTCATCCAAGACAACGAGTCTAAGTCCAGTTATGGTGTTTTGCGAGGCTTGCACTATCAGAAAGGAGAGTACGCGCAGGCCAAGTTGGTAAGGGTTATCAAGGGTCGTGTACTCGACGTGGCAGTAGACCTTCGTCAGTCGTCTCCCACCTTCGGCCAGCATGTAATGGTAGAGCTGAGCGACGAGAACAAACTCCAGTTTTTCATTCCTCGCGGTTTTGCCCATGGCTTCTTGGTGCTGAGCGATGAAGCCATCTTTACCTACAAGGTGGACAATGTCTATGCCCCTCAGGCAGAGGCCGGCATTCGCTGGAACGACCCAGAGTTGGGCATCCAGTGGCCTATAGACCCCAAGGACGTGCTCACCAGCGACAAGGACCTGAAGCAGCCCCTGTTCCGCGACGCTGTGTATTTTGAATGATATTCCTTAATTAAATAATGAATAAGGTATTATTTTATATAATAGGTATAGCGTCGTTGCTTCTGACGGCTTGTTCCGGACAGCCTAAGCCGGTATCCGAGCGCTCTGAGAGCCGTGAGGCCAAGCGCCTGATGCAGGGCGTGTGGCTTGACGATTCTGAGTCTGCCGTATTCCAGATGAAGGGCGACACTGTCTATTTTGCCGATTCCACCTCCATGCCGGCCTATTTCCGCGTGGTAGACGACACACTCTACATTGGCAAGGAAGGCCGCTACCATATTGAGAAGCAGACAGAGCACCTGTTGTGGTTCAAGTCTGAGTCAGGCGAGTTGACGAAGCTGATGAAGAGCGACGACGAGGTGCTTAATCAAGTCTTTGCCCAGACCAAGCCACAGATACTGACGCTGACACAGGTGCTGAAGCGCGACACGGTGGTGTTCTACAACGGCCGGCGCTATCATCTCTATGTAGCCATCAATCCTACCAAGTACAAGGTTTCCCGCCATGTGCTGAACGAGGACGGCCTTGATGTCGAGAATGTCTATTACGATAACATCATCCACCTGAGCATATTCCAGGGTGACAAGCAGCTTTTCTCGCGTGACTTCCGCAAGCAGCTCTACGAGAAGCGCGTGCCACAACAGATTCTGTCGCAGTCCATCCTGAACAATATGGAGTACGATAAGGTGGACAGCGAGGGTTTCCATGTGCGGGCCTCCGTCTGTGTGCCTGACGAGGCATCGTGCTATATGGTCGGTCATACCATTTCCTTTAATGGTCAGTTGACCACTCAACTGTTGGAATATTGAAAGTAACGCTTCTACAAACCGATATTGTCTGGGCGCAGCCTGATGCCAACATCCAATCCGCCCGGCATTTGCTCGCCCGTGCAGACGAGAGCGACCTCTATGTCCTGCCTGAGATGTGGAGCACGGGTTTTGCCACCGAGCCCCAGGGTATTGCCGTCAGCGAGGACGCCAATGCTGCCCTTGCCTGGATGCGCGACGAGGCCCGTCAGCGCCGTTGTGCCCTCTGTGGCAGTTTGGCCGTTCAGTCAGCCGACGGAACCTATCGCAATCGCCACTACTTTGTGGACGGACGCACTTCAAGTGTCAGCTATTACGACAAGCACCACCTTTTCACCTATGGTCACGAAGACCGCTACTACACGCCGGGCCAAGTGCCCTGCATGGTCAGCTACGAGGGCTTCCGCCTGCTGTTGCTGACCTGTTACGACCTGCGATTTCCCGTCTGGAGCCGCTATGCCACAGGGCGCGAGTACGACGCCATTGTGATTGTCGCCAACTGGCCCGAGAATCGTCAGGCCGCCTGGCAGGTGCTGACTCGTGCCCGTGCCGTTGAGAACCAGTGCTATCTGGTGGGCGTCAACAGGGTAGGGGCTGACCGCTATAGCCGCTACAAGGGCTGCTCGTGTGTTGTCGACTGCTATGGGAAAACGCTTGCGCAGTGCCGTCCTGACGAAGTCCAGGCACTCACCGTTGACCTCGATTTGCAGGAGTTGCAACGTCGTCGGAGCAAGTTTCAGGTGCTGGCCGACCGCGACGACTTTGGCCTGAATCTTTAATATTGCTTAATTTTTTTTGTCCGTTGCCATTATTTTGTTACCTTTGTACGCTAATTGGAAATAGGTAAAAACGCGCTGACGGGCTTAAAAAGTGCCTTAAACGCAAAATAACAAAAATAATGGATCAAACTTTTGACAACGACAGAATTGTAAAAATCAACATTGAGGAAGAGATGAAGTCCTCGTACATCGACTATTCGATGTCCGTCATTGTGGCTCGTGCCCTTCCTGATGTTCGTGATGGTTTCAAACCTGTCCATCGCCGTATCCTGTATGGTATGATGGGCATCAACAACGTTTCTACCCAGCCTTATAAGAAGTGTGCCCGCGTGGTTGGTGAGGTGCTTGGTAAGTATCACCCCCACGGCGACTCGTCCGTATATGGTGCCTTGGTACGTATGGCCCAGGAGTGGAACATGCGCTACACCCTGGTCGACGGACAGGGTAACTTCGGTTCGGTGGACGGTGACTCGCCGGCAGCCATGCGTTACACGGAGTGCCGCCTCTCGAAGATGGGAGAGCACATCATGGACGACCTGGATAAGGAAACCGTTGATATGGTTAACAACTTCGACGACTCGCTGGTAGAACCCAGCGTCATGCCGACCAAGATACCTAACCTGCTGGTCAACGGTGGTAACGGTATTGCCGTAGGTATGGCTACCAACATGCCCACCCACAATCTGGGCGAGGTCATTGATGGCTGCTGTGCCTACATTGACAACCCCGAGATTGACACCGAGGGCCTGATGAAGTACATCCCCGGTCCAGACTTCCCCACGGGGGCCTATATCTATGGTCTTGCAGGTGTGCGCGACGCCTACGAGACAGGTCGCGGCCGTATCGTGATGCGTGCCAAGGCCGAGATTGAGAGCACCGAGACCCACGACAAGATTGTGGTGACCGAGATTCCCTATGGTGTCAACAAGGCCGACCTCGTCAAGTATATTGCCGACCTGGCCAACGAGCACAAGATAGAGGGTGTGGCCAACGTCAACGACGAGTCAGGCCGTCAGGGTATGCGTATCGTGGTCGACTGCAAGCGTGACGCCAATGCCAATGTGCTGCTCAACAAGCTGTTTAAGATGACGGCTCTACAGAGCTCATTCTCAGTTAATAACATTGCACTGGTCAAGGGCCGTCCCCGCCTGCTTTCGCTCAAGGAGTGCGTCAAGTATTTCGTTGAGCACCGCCACGACGTTACCATTCGCCGTACCCAGTACGACTTGCGCAAGGCTCGCGAGCGTGCCCACATCCTGGAAGGCTTGATTATCGCCGTCAACAACATCGACGAGGTGGTACACATCATCCGTAACAGCAAGACCCCCAGCGACGCCCAGCGCAACTTGGAGCAGCGCTTCAATCTGGACGAGCTCCAGTCGAAGGCCATTGTCGATATGCGTCTGTCACAGTTGACAGGCCTGCGTGTCGACCAGCTGCACCAGGAGTACGACGACCTGATGAAACTCATTGCCGACTTGGAGGAAATCCTCAACAACCCCGAGCGTTGCAAGGAGGTCATGAAGCAGGAACTGCAGGAGGTGAAGGAGAAGTATGGCGACGAGCGTCGCACAGAAATTATCCCCTTCGACCACGAGTTCAACGCCGAGGACTTCTATCCCGACGATCCTGTGGTCATCACCATTTCACACATGGGCTACATCAAGCGCACCAAGCTTGACGAGTTTCACGAACAGGGACGCGGTGGTGTCGGCGCCAAGGCTGCCCGCCATCGTGACAACGACTTCACCGAGTACATCTATCCTGCCACCATGCACAACACGCTGCTCTTCTTCACCCAGAAGGGACGCTGCTACTGGCAGAAGTGCTACGAGATTCCTGAGGGCGACAAGAACTCGAAGGGCCGCGCCATCCAGAACATGCTCAACATCGAGCCTGACGACGCTGTCAATGCCGTGCTGCGCATCAAGAACTTCAACGACGAGGAGTTCCTGCAGTCACACTACGTCGTCTTCGCTACCAAGCAGGGCATCATCAAGAAGACCCGCCTCGATGCCTATAAGAACCAGCGTTCCGCAGGCGTCCGCGCCATCAACATCAACGATGGCGACGAGGTGGTAGGCGTACGTCTGACCAACGGCCACAACGAGCTGCTGCTTGCCAACCGCAACGGACGCGCCGTACGCTTTGACGAGGCAGACATCCGTTCTATGGGCCGTGTCTCGACGGGTGTCATCGGTATGCGTCTCGACGGAGGCGACGACGAGGTGGTAGGTATGGTGTGTGTCAACGACCCACAGACCGAGACCATCATGGTAGTCTCTGAGAACGGCTACGGCAAGCGCTCCGAGGTCGAGGACTATCGTAAGACCGCCCGTGGTGCCAAGGGTGTCAAGACTCTCGCCGTCACCGAGAAGACAGGCCGTCTGGTAGCCATCAAGGTGGTCACCGACGAGAACGACCTCATGATTATCAACAAGTCCGGTATCCTGATTCGCCTGAAGGTGGCCGACGTCCGCGTAATGGGCCGTGCCACCCAGGGTGTGCGTCTCATCAACCTCACCAAGAAGAACGACACCATTGCCAGTGTCTGCAAGGTGACCTCCAGCCAGGAAGAGGACGTTGAGGAGGCACAGATTGTCGATGAGGAGCTGGATGAAACAGCTATCGATACCCCGCAAAATGAGAACTCCGAGAATAACGAAGAATAAATGTTTAACCAATAACGCTTTTTGATTATGAAAAAAATCTTTATGATGGCAATCGCACTCATGGCAAGCACCATGACCTTTGCCGGTGACAGTGACGCCCTCAAGGCTATCATGAAATCAAAGGACTATGCCGAGGCTTCACAGCTGCTGAAGCAGAACCTGGCCCAGCTGGCAAGCAGTGCCGAGAAGGCCAAGGCCTACAACCACCTCGTTGACCTGGCTATGAACAAGGTCACCAACGAGACGGGCACCATCGCCGAGAACCAGCTTGCTGCCCAGATGGGTTCTGACAAGATGAAGGCTTACGACACCCTGGGACTCGCTGACGGCATCTGCAATGCTATTGAGAACGCCATCGAATGTAACAAATACGACCAGCAGCCCGATGCCAAAGGGAGGGTGAAGCCCAAGTTCGACGAGAAGAATGCTGCCCGCGTCTGGGCTGTTCGTCCCAATCTCGTCAACATCGGCCAGACCGAGGCTCAGAAGGGCAACGACGCTGGTGTGCTGAAGTACTGGGGTGCCTTCACCGACGCTGGTGAGGATCCTTTCTTTGCCGCTTGCGACCACAATGCCGAGAAGGACTACTTCGGACAGGTGGCCTTCTTCGCTGGCCGTTATGCCTATCAGGCTGGTCAGATGGACCGTGCCAACAAGTACTTCGAGGTGGCCAAGCGCGACCCCCAGCAGAAGGCTGACGCTGTTAACTTCCAGCTCTACGCCATGCGCCAGAGCCTGAAGACCAAGGCTGACTCCGTTGCCTATATCAACCAGCTGAAGCAGATGTACGAGCAGGAGCCCGAGAACGACGTCATCCTCGACGGCATCAACGCTATGTACGAGGGTATGAAGGACAAGGAAGCCCAGGCTGCTTTCCTCGATGCTCACCTGGCTAAGTACCCCAACTCGTTCACCGCTCTGGCCAACAAGGGTCTGATGGCTGTCAACGCCAACAATGCCGAGGAGGGTGCCAAGTGGCTCCGCAAGGCTTCGGAGGCAAAGCCCGACAATGCTGTCGTCTGGACCTATCTGGGTGCTTGCCTGAGCGTGCTCGGTGCTAACGCTACCGACCAGGCTGCTGGTCAGAAGTACTACGACGAGGCCATTGTCGCCTTCGACAAGGCTAAGGAGCTCGACCCCACCAAGTCGCTGGCTAACTGGGGCTACAACCGCTACCAGGCATACTACGGCCGCTACGGTGCTGACGATCCCAAGACCAAGCAGGCCGAAGCCGACATGAAGTAATCGATTCCCGTTCGATAGAAAACATAGAGAAGAGAGGCATCCCAATCCGGGGTGCTTCTCTTTTGTCACCCCCATGCGTAAGAATTTTTCACCCCTTTCCGGTTCTCGTCCTTTTACCCTTTTTGCCTTCCTTCCGTCGTCCGTTTTTGCGCGCTGGGCAGGGCGTAAATTTTCTTAGGCCTATTAGTAAATTCTCCCTCGCCGCGTGCATCCGCATCCTTCTTCCGGTTGACGGTGCAAAGGTACGAAAATTTCAAGTCAGTTCCAAATTTTGCCCTTCCAATTCAGCCGATTTTCAGCACAAACTGCGCGAATTCGTTTCAGCAGCCTGAACGGGTCGATGACAAATGACAGATGACAGATGACAGTTTTCTGAAAATCAGTGCGCCTTTATATATAGTATTATATATATTATAATATATATAATACTATACCCTCTATACTCCCAAATTCAAAAAACTGTCATCTGTCATAACTGTCATCTGTCATCACTGTCATTTGTCACCCCTTGCAACCAATTCACTATGTTTTCGCTCGAAAAAACAAAGAAAAATGGATTTTCATTTTGCTTTTTGCTCAC